>NZ_AMXB01000005.1:0-164687 GCF_000310125.2 Thauera sp. 27 | reverse complement strand
TTTGCTCCGCGGCGGCGCTTGCGGGGGCTCCCGAAAGGCTCGCGGCGGGCGCCGCTCCTACAGAGGCGGATGCGGCGGATTCGAGCTTGATCAGCACGGTGCCTTCGGCAACCTTGTCGCCGATGCCGACGAGGATTTCCTTGACCACGCCTGCGGCGGACGACGGCACATCCATCGTGGCCTTGTCGGACTCCAGTGTGGCGATCGCGTCGTCGATGGCGATGGTGTCACCGACCTTCACGAACAGTTCGATCACCGGTACGGCGTCGAAGTCGCCGATATCCGGAACCTTCACTTCAATGAGTTGGCTCATGTTCTTGTCTCCTTGCGCGCTCAGACCGACATCGGGTTCGGCTTGGACGGGTCGAGGTTGTACTTGACCATCGCCGCGGCGACCTTGTCGCGGCCGATCACGCCGTCATCGGCCAGCGCCTTCAGCGCAGCCAGCGTGACCCAGTGGCGATCCACCTCGAAGAAGTGGCGCAACTGCTCGCGGGTGTCGGAGCGGCCGAAGCCGTCCGTGCCCAGCGTGACGTAGCTGCGGTCGAGCTGCGAGCGGATCTGCTCGGGGAACATGCGGATGTAGTCGGTGGCGGCGATGACCGGGCCTTCGAAGCCGGCCAGCTTCTGTTGCACGTGGGTCTTCTTCGGCTCTTCCATCGGGTGCAGCAGGTTCCAGCGCTCGATGTCGTGGCCGTTGCGGGCCAGTTCGTTGAAGCTGGGCGCACCCCAGATGTCGGCTTCGACGCCCCAGTCGGCCTTGAGCAGCTCGGCGGCGGCGATCACCTCGCGGAAGATCGTGCCCGAACCCATCAGCTGCACGCGCGGTGCCTTGGCTTCGGCGCCCTTGCGGAACAGGTACAGGCCCTTGAGGATGTCGCTTTCGGCGCCGGCGGGCATCTCGGGATGTTCGTAGTTCTCGTTCATCACCGTGATGTAGTAATAGATGTCCTCCTGCTCGGCGAACATCCGGCGCATGCCGTCCTGCACGACCACCGCGACCTCGTACTGGAAGGTCGGGTCGTAGCTGATGCAGTTCGGGATCATGTTGGCCATCAACAGGCTGTGGCCGTCCTCGTGCTGCAGGCCTTCGCCGTTCAGCGTGGTGCGACCGGCGGTACCGCCGATCATGAAGCCGCGGGTGCGCTGGTCGGCTGCCGCCCAGCACAGGTCCATGGTGCGCTGCAGGCCGAACATCGAATAGAAGATGTAGAACGGCACCATCTGCACGCCATGCACGCTGTAGGCGGTGCCGGCAGCGATCCAGTCAGCCATGGCGCCGGCTTCGTTGATGCCTTCCTGCAGCACCTGGCCGGTCTGGCTTTCCTTGTAGAACATGAGCTGGTCATGGTCTTCCGGCACGTACTTCTGGCCTTCCTGGTTCCAGATGCCGTACTGGCGGAACATGCCTTCCATGCCGAAGGTGCGGCTTTCGTCCGGCACGATCGGCACGATGTGCTTGCCGATCTGCTTGTCCTTGAGCAGCGTGTTCATGATGCGCACGATGGCCATCGTGGTCGACAGCTCGCGGCCTTCGCCCGAGGCCTTCAGCAGCGCGGCAAAGGCATCCAGCGCGGGCACGGCCAGCGGCGCGGCCTTGGTGCGGCGCTGCGGCAGGAAGCCGCCGAGGTCCATGCGGCGCTGCATCATGTACTTGTATTCGGGCGAGCCTTCGTCGAACTTCAGGTAGGGCAGCTCTTCGAGCTTGTCGTCCGGCACCGGCAGGCCGAAGCGGTCGCGGAAGCGGCGGATGGCGTCGACGTCCATCTTCTTCTGCTGGTGCGAGATGTTCATCGCCTCGCCGGCCTGACCCATGCCGAAGCCCTTGATGGTCTTGGCCAGGATCAGCGTGGGCTGGCCCTTGTGCTCGGAGGCGGCCTTGTAGGCGGAGAAGATCTTGAACAGGTCGTGGCCGCCACGGTTCAGGTTCCACACCTGGTCGTCGGTCCAGTCGGCGACCAGGGCGCGCAGCTCGGGGGTGTTGAAGAAGTGCTCGCGCACGTAGGCGCCGTCCTTGGCCTTGAAGGTCTGATACTCGCCGTCGCACAACTCCATCATGCGCTGCTTGAGGATGCCCTTCTTGTCGCGCGCAAAGAGCGCATCCCAGGCCGTGCCCCAGATCACCTTGATGACGTTCCAGCCCGCACCGCGGAAGCCCGATTCGAGCTCCTGGATGATCTTGCCGTTGCCACGTACCGGGCCGTCGAGGCGCTGCAGGTTGCAGTTGATGACGAACACGAGGTTGTCGAGCTTCTCGCGGCCGGCCATGCCGATCGCGCCCAGCGACTCGACCTCGTCGGTCTCGCCGTCACCGAGGAAGGCCCACACCTTGCGCTGCTCGGCGCGCGTGGCGTCGATCATGCCGCGGCTGGCCATGTACTTCATGAAGCGCGCCTGATAGATCGCGCACAGCGGGCCCAGGCCCATCGATACGGTGGGGAACTGCCAGAAGTCGGGCATCAGCCAGGGGTGCGGATAGGACGAGATGCCCTTGCCGCCCACTTCCTGGCGGAAGCTGTCCATCTGCTCTTCGCTCAGGCGGCCGAGCATGAAGGCGCGTGCGTACACACCGGGGACCGAGTGGCCCTGGAAGAAGATCATGTCGCCGTCGTGCTGCTCGGAGGGCGCGTGCCAGAAGTGCGAGAAGCCGACGTCGTAGAGTGCGGCGGCCGAGGCGAACGAGGCGATGTGGCCGCCGACGTTGGTGTTCTTGTTCGCGCGCACGACCATCGCCATCGCGTTCCAGCGGATGTAGGAGTGCAGCTTGATCTCCATGTCCGGATCGCCCGGGTAGGGCGGCTGCTGCTCGGCGGGAATGGTGTTGATGTACTCGGTGGTGGCCGAGTAGGGGATGTTCACCCCTTCCTGGCGCGCGGTGGCGATCAGGGTCTCGATCAGGTAGTGGGCACGCTGCGGGCCTTCGTGTTCGACGACGGCCGCGAGCGCTTCCAGCCATTCCCGCGTTTCCTGGGCATCCGTGTCGGGTTGCTGGAGCGCGTTGCTGATTCCGGTCATGGTTTGTCTCCTCATGACGTTCGGTTGGCGATGACTGCCTGGTAAGGCAGGACGATTTTGCTTGCGAGCGAGACCATGCCGATTGCCGCACGGCCATCTTTTCGAACTATAAAACGGTATTTCGCAATGTGCAATATGATTTCAGAAATTCGGTGAATCAGGCGGTGGCTCCTCATGCTTCGGTTGGAGGGGGCACAATCCGGGGCGCAGCAGGTGGCTCGATTGCCTGCACCACCCGCCCGCCGCGCACCTCGCCGAGCAGGATCTGTCGCGCTGTGCGCAGCGATTCGTGGTTGTCGCGCGAGAACGGTGTGCGGTAGGTCATGACCACGCCGTCGATCTCCTCCCGCAGCGCTTCCAGGGCGGTGCGGATGGATGGCCCCTCAAGGTTGCCGGCCTGCCGGATCGCAGCGGCCAGCAGCAGCATCGAGTCGTAGCCCTGCGCGGCGGCTGGCGGCACGGGAATGCGGTCGCTGCCTGTCGCCTGCACCCAGGCATCGAGAAATGCTTGCTGGCGTGGTGTGCGTGCGCCCTGGATGAAGGTCTGCGGCATGCGCGCCCCCTCTGCATTGCGGCCGGCGATCTCGATGAAGTTCGGCATCGCCAGTGTCCAGCTGCCGATGATCGGCACCGGCCAGTGCATGTCTGCGCGACCGTTTGCGATATGGGCGAGTTCGGGGCCGATGCCGTAGGTGAGCAGGGCCTGGGCGCCGGCGGCGCGGGCGCGCTCCAGCATGGGTTTCATGTCCGTCTGCCGCAACTGGAAGCGTTCCAGCGCCACCGCTGCGATCCCGCGTTGCGCCAGCGCGGCCACCAGGTCCTGGCTGCCGAGCACGCCGTAGTTGGTGGCGTCATGCAGGATGGCGAGGCGGGTCAGGCCGCGGCGCAGCACGGCCTCCTCGACGATGACCTGAGCCTGTAGCGTGTCGTTGGCCGAGACACGGAAAACGTAGTTGTCCGGGTGTTCCGGGGGCAGGAACTGGCGGGTGATCAGCGAGCCGGTTGCCACCGAGGTGATGACCGGCACGCGTGCAAGCTGGTAGTGGCGCTGACAGGCAAGCGCGACGCCGGTGTTGACGATGCCAAGCCCTGCGACGATGCGGTCGCGGTTGATGAACTCGCGCACGATGCGTGCGCCGAGCGCGTTGCTTGCTTCGTCGTCGCCCTCCAGGAGCTGGATGCGGCGCCCCAGGATGCCCCCCGTGGCGTTGAGCTCGGCTGCGGCGATACGGATGCCGGTGCGCATCGACAGGCCCATTGGTGCGGAGGGGCCGGTAAAGGGGCCTGAGACGCCGATGCGGATGGGTTCGCGCTCACCTCCCGGGGTGCTGCGCAGGGGCGTCGCGGGCGCGGCGGCCAGGCATGCGCCGACGCCCGCCCGACCGAGCGAAAGCAGGACTAGTGCACGGGCGAGAAGGGCGCGCCGCCTTTGCGCGATCGGCAAACTCATGAACTCACTGTAGGCAGTGCGCCTCGGCGGACAAATTGGCGAAAACCCGGACGGTGGCGGCGCAGTCGCGATCCGCCTTGGCGGTTGCAGTGGTGCGCGCAGCGTGGGTAAGGGTTAGACCGGATGACCGCTGGGGCGCCAATCGACAAGAATGCAGGATTCATCCCACGTGCGTTGCACCCGTCCAGTCCCATGCATGCTCCGCCGTCCGACCCCGCGCCGCCACGCTGGTACTGGGCTGTCCCCTATGTTGTCGTGACGCTGTTCGCGGTGTCGATGCTCGCGCTCGTGTGGTTGCTGCAGCAGCGCGAGTCCGATGTCGAACGCGGTGCGTTGGCACGCGACCTGCAATGGACGGAGCAGGCCATCCGTCGGGTGGTGCTCGGGACGGAGGAGTTCCTGGGGCAGCTGGCACGAGACATGGCAGCCGGCACGCTTGAGCACGACGGCTTCCAGCAGCGCGCGAACGAACATCTGGCGGTCAACCCTGCGCTCACCAACATCGCCTGGGTGGGCCGTGACCAGGCGGTGAGGTGGACGGCGCCGTTCGATGCACTCGACTGGCTTGCCGGCGACACGCTGCTCGGGCCGCAGGTGCAGGGCTTTCAGCACAGTGCGCTGTCGTCGCGGCTGACCTACGGGGCGGCGTATCGGAATGCGCGCGGGGACGCCGTGCTCGAGGTCTTCGTGCCCGTGCATCGCCAGGGCGAGTTCTTCGGCGCTCTGGTTGCGGCCTACTCGGTCGAGCGTATGATCAGCCGGCTGGTGCCGGACTGGTTCACCGAGAAGTACCGGCTCGCCGTACTCGATACCGATGGTGTTGCGCTGGCACTCAGTTCTGCGTTGCCGGATCGCGAGCATCATCTTGCGCTCGAGCTCGTTCTCGAGCCGCCACGCAACGGCATGCGCTTGCAGGCCATGGCCTTCAGGCCGGGTGGCGACGTGATGCACGCCTTGCCCGCGGTCATCATCGTTGGCCTGTCGCTGCTTGTGCTCTGGGGTCTCTGGATGCTGCGCGGCCATATGCAGCGCCGCGTCCAGGTGGAGCGCGAGCGCGACCGCTTGTTCAACCTGTCGCTCGATCTGTTGTGTATCGTCGATCTCGAGGGGCGCTTTCGCCGCTGCAATCCGGCTTTCGAGCGCGTGCTCGGGCATGATCCGGCGACGCTGCCCGGCGCCCTGATGATCGATTTCGTGCATGCCGAGGACGTGGCGTCCACACTCGACAACATGCGCCGGCTTGCAGGCGGCGAGCCGGTGAGCTTCGAGAACCGTTGCCGTTGTGCGGACGGCAGCTACAAGTGGCTGGCGTGGAGCGTGAACCCGGTACGTGGCGAGGGCCTGGTGTATGCGGTGGCCCACGACGTGACCGGCCGCAAGGCGGCCGAGGATGCGCTGCGGGCCGAGTCCGCGTTCCGCAAGGCGATGGAGGACTCGGTCGTCACGGGCTTGCGCGCCATCGATCTGAGCGGGCGCATCATCTACGTGAACTCGGCGTTCTGCCGCATGGTCGGCTTCGCGGAGAGCGAGCTGGTCGGCACGGTGGCGCCGTTCCCGTACTGGCCGCCCGAGCAGCTGGCGATCTGCGAGCGCAACCTGGCGATGACGCTGTCCGGGCAGGCGCCGCGCAGCGGTTTCGAGATGCGCATCCAGCGCAAGAATGGCGAGCGCTTCGATGCCCGCTTCTACCTGTCGCCGCTGATCGACCTGACGGGCCGGCAGACCGGCTGGATGGCATCGATCACCGACATTACCGAGCCCAAGCGCGTACGCGCCGCGCTCGAGGCCGCGCATGAGCGCTTCGAGGCGGTGCTCGATGGCCTGGATGCGGCGGTGTTCGTTGCCGATGCCCGCACCGACGAGATCCTGTTCGCCAACCTTGCCTTCAAGCGCATCCACGGTTTCGACGCCGTTGGCCGCACGGTGCGCGGAGTGGCGGTGCCACAGCCCGAGCGCGGTGACTACCGTGTCGATCCGCGCAACCTGGCGCCGGCCGACTTGCCGCGCGAACTCTTCGACGGCGAACTGCAGCACCCGCTGTCGGGGCGCTGGTACCACGTGCGCGAGCAGGCCACGCGCTGGGTCGATGGGCGGGTGGTGCGCATGGGCATTGCCACCGACATCACCGACCGCAAGCAGACGGCGGAGGTGGCCCGTCAGCAGGAAGAGCGCCTGCAGCGCACCTCGCGCCTGATCACCATGGGGGAAATGGCGTCGACGCTGGCGCACGAGCTCAACCAGCCGCTCTCGGCGATCGCCAACTACTGCGCCGGTTCGGTGACCCGCCTGCAAGCGGGCAATGCGAAGCAGGAGGACATCCTGGCGGCAATGCAGAAGGCCAGCTTCCAGGCCGAGCGTGCGGGCAAGATCATCCGCCGCGTGCGCGAGTTCGTTAAGAAGAGCGAGCCGCGGCGCGCGGCCGTGAGCATCGTCGATATCCTCGAAGACGCCATCGGCTTTGCCGATATCGATGCCCGCCGCACCGGCATCCGCATCGTGACGGCTGTCGAACCTGGCCTGCCCGCGGTGTACGCCGACCGGATCATGATCGAGCAGGTGCTGCTCAATCTTGTCCGCAACGGCATCGATGCGATGGCTGACGCGCTTCCCGAACGCCGCGTGCTGACGGTGCGCGTGCGTGGTTGCGGGCCGGGGCAGGTCGAAGTGGCCGTCATCGACCAGGGCCACGGCATCAGCGAGGAGGGGCGCAGCCGCTTGTTTACCCCCTTCTACACGACCAAGGCCGAGGGAATGGGCATGGGGCTGAACATCTGCCGGTCGATCGTCGAGTTCCACGATGGCCGCTTGATTGTCGACGACAACCCCGAAGGCGGTACCATATTCTCCTTTATCCTGCCCACGGAGATCGCGAGTGAGCGAGTTGCCCGCAGCGCCTGACCAGATTGTCCACATCGTCGATGACGACGAGGCCTTGCGCGATTCGCTCGTCTGGATGCTCGAGGCCAATGGCTACCACGTGGTCGCCTACGAGTCGGCCGAGTCCTTCCTTGCGGCATGCGACCCCGACATGACCGGCTGCATCGTGCTGGACGTGCGCATGCCAGGCATGAGCGGCCTGGAACTGTTCGAGGAACTGGGGCGTCGCCGCTGTGGCTTGCCGGTGGTGTTCATTACCGGCCATGGCGACGTGCCGATGGCGGTGTCGGCGCTCAAGAAGGGGGCAGTCGATTTCATCGAGAAGCCCTTCGGCGAGCGCGACATGCTGCGTCTTGTCGAGCAGTGCCTGCAGCTCGAGCGCGACAGCCGCGGCAAGCGCCGTCTCGAGGCCGATACCTCGCGTCGGCTGCAGCACCTGACTCAGCGCGAGCGCGAGGTGCTCGAGCTGATCATCGTCGGCAAGCTCAACAAGCAGATCGCCGACGTGCTCGGGATCAGCATCAAGACGGTCGAGGTCCATCGCGCGCGCGTGATGGAAAAGATGGGGGTCAACTCGCTCGCCGAGCTTGTCCAGCACGTTGTCTCGGTAGATTCTTTGGCTCCGCGCTGAACTCTGCGTTGAGAGGCTGCTCAAAGCAGCCCCCGAGATGGTGCGCATAATGACATGCGAGTGATGTCTGCGGCTCGCTGGCCGTAGCCTCTTGGCCGACCCCCATACATAACTTAACCACTGGCTGTCCGAATGACCGGCATCAACGCACTCTTCCTGCTCACCGGCCTGCTGCTGTTCATCAGCGTTCTGGCCAGCACCGTGTCGGCTCGCCTCGGCCTGCCGCTGCTGCTGCTGTTCCTGGGGGTGGGGATGCTGGCCGGCGAGGATGGGCCGGGCGGGATCGTCTTCGAGGACTTCTTCTTTGCGTCGATGATCGGACAGGCGGCGCTTGCCGTCATCCTGCTCGATGGCGGCCTGCGCACGCGGGTCAGCAGTTTCCGGGTCGCGCTCAAGCCGGCGGCGGTGCTGGCGACCTGGGGGGTGGTTGGCACGGCGGCACTGCTTGGCGTCTTCGCGACCTGGCTGCTCGATGTGGATTGGCGCCTGGGCTTGCTGCTTGCGGCCATCGTGGGTTCGACCGATGCGGCTGCGGTGTTCGCGTTGCTGCGCAATAGCGGCGTACGCCTCAACGAACGCGTGCAGGCAACGCTCGAGATCGAGTCCGGCGCCAACGATCCGATGGCGATCCTGCTCGTGACCGCCCTGGTCGGCATGTTGCTGCAGCCGGAGTCGGCCAGCGTCGGTGGTTTCGCCTGGTTGCTGACGACCCAGCTTGGGCTCGGCGCGGTACTGGGTCTGGCCGGGGGCTGGGTGCTGTCGCGCTTGATGGCTCGACTCAGTCTCCCCGAGGGGCTGTATGCGCTGCTGATCCTGTCTGGTGGCATGCTCGTCTTTGCGGCGACCAACCTGCTCAACGGCAGCGGCTTCCTGGCTGTCTATCTCGCTGGGGTCGTGGTCGGCAATCGGCGCAGCCACGCTACCGAGCACGTGCTGCGTGTCATGGACGGCCTGGCCTGGCTCGCGCAGGCGGGCATGTTCGTGGTGCTGGGAATGCTGGTGGTGCCGTCCGAACTGCTCGATCACGCATGGGAGTCGGTGGCAATGGCCGTCTTCCTGATGCTGGTGGCGCGCCCGCTGGCGGTTGCCATTGGTTTGTGGCCGTTCCGTTACAAGCGCAACGAGCTTGCGTATGTAAGCTGGGTTGGCCTGCGCGGTGCGGTGCCGGTCGTGCTGGCGATCTTCCCTGTGGTGATGGGGGTGCCGGATTCGCGCCTGCTGTTCGATGTCGCCTTTGCGGTCGTGTTGCTGTCATTGCTGGTGCAGGGGGCGACGGTGCCGATGGCGGCGCGCTGGCTCAAGGTGGAAGTGCCGCCGCGCGATGAGCCGCGCGACAAGCGCGAGGTGTGGGTCGATGAGGAGGCTGCGGTCGACCTGCTGGAGTACCGCGTCGCTGCAGGCTCGCGTGCCGAGGGCAGGCATCCGGACGAGGTCGCCGACGACTTCGAGGGCATCGGTGTGCGCTGCGTTGCACTCGTGCGCAGCGGGCATCTGCACCGGCTCACCCTGGATACGCGCATGATCCCGGGTGATTCCGTGTGGTTCGTCGCACCCGACGAACTGGCCGAGCGCATCGCCAGGGTGTTCGGGGGCACGGGCGGCGAACTGTCGGCCAATGCCAGCTTCTTCGGCGAGTTCGTCGTCGATCCGTCCTGCCTGGCGAGCGATCTGGCCGATGCCTATGGGCTCGACATCGGCGCCGACGAGCGCGTGAAACCGGTGGGCACTTTGCTCGAGCACCGCCTTGGCCGCGCCGCCGTGGTCGGCGACCGGGTGCAGATCGGCGCCTTCACGCTGACCGTGCGCGAGATGACGGACAAGGGCGTGATCACCGCAATCGGCCTCAAATGCCCCGCGCTGGGCCTGATACGCTGAGAAGCCAGCGCACTCGCCAGTCCGAAGACGCTGGGCAGGCGAGCGCGGGCGGCGCGTGATGCTGTAAAATCCCCGGTTTTTTAGGGGCTCTACCGATGACCGCTCGCATCATCGACGGCAACGCGCTCTCGGCGCAGGTTCGTGGCGAAATCGCTGAACGCGCTGCAGCATTGACGGCGCGTGGTGTGCAACCTTGCCTGGCGGTCATTCTGGTAGGAGGGGATCCGGCCTCCGCAGTCTATGTGCGTAACAAGGTTGCGGGTTGCGAGAAGGCCGGCATCCGCTCGCTGCGCTTCGATTACCCCGAAACGGCCACCCAGGACGAGGTGATGGCCAGGCTCGCCGAACTCAACGCCGACCCGTCGGTGCACGGCATTCTCGTGCAGCTGCCGCTGCCCAGGCATCTGGATGAGACGGCCGTGCTCGAAGCGATCGATATCAAGAAGGATGTCGATGGCTTCCATGCGGAGAACGTTGGCCGCCTGTCGCAGAACCGCGAAGCCTTCATTCCCTGCACGCCGCATGGCGTCATGAAGATGCTCGAGAGCACCGGCACGACAGTGCAGGGCGCAGAGGCCGTGGTGATCGGACGTTCGAACATCGTCGGCAAGCCGATGGCGATGCTGCTGACCAACGCTGGTGCCACTGTCACCGTCTGCCACTCGAGGACGAAGGATCTGGCCTTCCACACCCGCCGCGCCGACATCCTGGTCGCGGCCATCGGCAAGCCGCGCTTCGTCACTGGCGACATGGTCAAGCCTGGCGCCACCGTCATCGACGTCGGCATCAATCGCCTGCAGGACGGCCCCGACGCCGGCAAGCTGTGCGGCGACGTGGATTTCGACTCGGCCAAGACCGTGGCCGGTGCCATCACCCCGGTGCCGGGCGGCGTGGGCCCGATGACGATCACCATGCTGCTCGAGAACACCGTGATTTCCGCCGAGCGCGCCGCTGGCAAATAAGGACAGTGAGATGAGCGAAACCAAACCCGTCGTCGGCATCATCATGGGCTCCAACTCCGACTGGCCCACGATGAAGGCGGCTGCAAAGATGCTGGAAGACTTCGGCGTGGCCTACGAGGCCAAGGTCGTCTCCGCCCACCGCACGCCCGACCTGATGTTCGAGTACGCCGAGGCCGCGCGCGGCCGCGGGCTCAAGGCCATCATCGCCGGCGCGGGCGGCGCGGCCCACCTGCCGGGCATGGTTGCGGCCAAGACCACGCTGCCGGTGCTCGGTGTGCCGGTGCAGTCGAAGGCGCTGTCGGGGCAGGATTCGCTGCTCTCCATCGTGCAGATGCCCAAGGGCATCCCGGTCGCCACCTTCGCCATCGGCGAGGCGGGCGCAGCCAATGCCGGTCTGTTCGCGGTGGCGCTGCTCGCGGTCGAGGACGCCGTGCTGGCGCAGAAACTTGCCGACTTCCGTGCCCGCCAGACCCAGGCGGTGCTCGACATGACCCTGGATTGAGAGCCGCATCATGATCCTCCCGCCTGCCACCCTTGGCATGCTCGGCGGCGGCCAGCTCGGCCGCTTTTTCGTTTCGGCCGCGCACGAGCTGGGCTACAAGGTCTGGGTGCTCGACCCCGACCCTCACAGCCCGGCCGGCCTCGTCGCCGACCGCCATCTGGTCGCCGCCTACGACGACTATGTTGCGCTCGACACCCTCGGCAACGAATGCGCTGCGGTGACCACCGAGTTCGAGAACGTCCCCGCCGACACCCTGGACTACCTGACCAAGTTCATCCCGGTGCACCCGGCGGCGAGCGCGGTGGCGGTATGCCAGAACCGCATCGCCGAGAAGAGCTTCCTGGCCGACAACGGCTTGCCGCACGGCCCCTTTGCCGCAATCCGCAGCGAGGACGACATCCGCAATGCCAACGCCGGCCTGTTCCCCGCCGTGCTCAAGGTGGCGCGCTTCGGCTACGACGGCAAGGGCCAGGCCCGCGTCGCCGACCGCGACGAGGCAGTGGCCGCCTTCCAGCACTTCAAGGGCGAACCCTGCGTGCTGGAGAAGATGCTGACGCTGGACTTTGAGGTGTCGGTGGTGCTGGCGCGTGACGAGGCGGGTAACGTGCGCTGCTTCCCGACCGGCGAGAACCGCCACCGCAACGGCATCCTCGACGTCACCATCGCGCCGGCGCAGGCGTCGGCCTGTCTGAGGGACAACGCCCAGGAAATCGCCGAGCGCATCGCCGACAAGCTCGGTTACGTCGGCACGCTCGGGGTGGAGTTCTTCGTATGTCGTGGCGAGCTGTTCGTCAACGAGATGGCGCCGCGCCCGCACAACAGCGGCCACCACACCATCGACGCCTGTGATGTCAGCCAGTACGAACAACAGGTGAGGGCGCTGTGCGGCTTGCCGCTGGCCACGCCGCGCCAGCATTCCGCGGCGGTCATGGTCAATCTGCTTGGCGAGCTGTGGTACGAGGACGGCAAGGGCCACGGCACCTACCGCGAGCCCGACTGGTCGGTGCTGCATGCCGTGCCCGGCCTGCGCCTGCACCTGTACGGCAAGCATCACGCCCGCCCGGGGCGCAAGATGGGCCACTTCGTGGTGACGGGGGCCAATGCCGAGGCCGTACTCGGGCACGCCCTCGCCGCACGTGCCGCGATCGGCATCCGCGACGAGTGAGCACGGGGCCGATGACCACGTCCGGGGCTGGGCCGCGCGGCCGTATCGAGTCCGCCACGGCGGCGTCGATTGCCGAGGCTGTCGCGCTGCTGCGCGCAGGTGACATCGTCGGCATGCCGACGGAAACCGTCTATGGCCTGGCGGCCGATGCGCTCGACGTGCAGGCCGTCGGCAGGATCTTCGCCGCCAAGGGACGCCCCGCCGATCATCCGCTGATCGTGCATCTGCCCTCGGCCGATCACCTGCCGCAATGGGCTGCTGCGATCCCCAAGGATGCGCTCGCGCTCGCGCGTGCGTTCTGGCCCGGCCCGCTGACCTTGATCCTCAAGCGTTCGCCGGACGTGCCCGATGAGGTCACCGGTGGCCAGGACACGGTCGGCCTGCGCGTACCCTCGCACCCTGTGGCGCTTGCGCTGCTGCGTGCTTTCGACGGCGGTCTGGCTGCGCCCAGCGCCAACCGTTTCGGCCGCATCAGCCCGACCACCGCGGCACATGTGCGCGAAGAGCTGGGCGAACGTGTGGCCATGATCCTAGATGGTGGCGCCTGCGAGGTCGGCATCGAATCCACCATTCTGGACTTCTCGCGCGATGTGCCGGAGATCTTGCGCCCAGGGGCGATCGGCCCCGAGGAGATCGCGCGCGTCATCGGCCGCCGGCCGCGGGTGCGGGGTGAGGCCCTACCGGAGGCCGATGAGACGGCTGCCGGGCATGAACGTGCAGGTGCTGCAGCTGTCGTGGGCAATGACGTGGTTGCGCCTGCCTCAGCCGATGCCGCCAAGCCCGCCCCGCGAGTCTCTGGCGCGCTCGCCGCCCACTACGCTCCGCGCACCCCGCTGCGCCTGGTCGAACCCGCGCTGCTCGCCGACGAAGCCGCCGCACTCGCCGGCGAGGGCAGTCGCGTCGCCGTGCTCGCCCACTCCACGCCCGACCCGCGCGATGCCCGCCTGACCTGGCGCAGCCTGCCGGTCGAACCTGCCGCCTACGCCCAGGGCCTGTACGCCAGCCTGCGCGCGCTCGACGCCGTCGGCGCCGATTTCATCCTGATCGAGGCGCTGCCCGGCGGTCCCGGGTGGCGCGCTGTCGCCGACCGCCTTGGCCGCGCGGCAGTTGGCTCTGGCGGCGCCGAGACGTAGGCGCGAGCCCGCTCCGCCGGTCGCGGCGGAAAGGTCGTGGAGCCCCCATGGGAAGCAGGGATGGGGCTTCCATTTAGATCGTCCGCTCTCTATAATGCCGGCTCTTCTAGGGCCGATAGCTCAGCTGGGAGAGCGCTGCGTTCGCAATGCAGAGGTCGGGAGTTCGATCCTCCTTCGGTCCACCAAAATTCAGCGCCCAACTGCTCTCAGTTGGGCGTTTTCATTTGTGCTTCCCGCATGACTGAGCTACCTAGTATGGGTTCGGTGAGCTAAAGCGTGACGTACGGGGACACGGAGTGCGGCTACATTTTCTTCCCCTCGCGTTTGTAAGTGATTTCAGCGTCCTGACGAACCTGTGGCCTTGATGGTGATTGCAATGATTGCGGTATTCGCTACAATGCAATCATTGCAATCATCAGGAGAGCGCGATGGCGACTAATCTTGTCGTTCGTAACATCGACCCTTCGGTCGCGCAGGCTTTGAAAGAGGCTGCGGCGCGGCACGGTCGAAGCGCTGAGGCGGAGCATCGGGAAATCCTGCGGGCAGCGCTTGCGCGACCTGCGCGGCGGAGCTTCAAAGACGTTCTGGCCAGCATGCCGGACGTGGGTGCCGATGAAGACTTCAACCTCAGGCAGGGCTGATGTACCTGCTCGACACCAACATCATCAGCGAGCTGCGAAAAGGTGGGCGTGCCGATCCGGGCGTGACCGCCTTTTTCGCCACCCTGGCCGCGGAGGACATCTATCTGTCGGTCCTGACAATCGGTGAGATTCGCCGGGGCCTAGAGAACATCCGTAACCGCGGTGACCGCGAGCAGGCCGCGCGACTCGAAGCCTGGCTGGATATGGTGGTCGCTGACTATGCAGACCGTATTCTGGGCTTTGACCTCGACTGTGCTCAGCTCTGGGGCCGACTGATGTCACCGAGTCCTCAGCATCCCATCGACAAGCAGATTGCAGCCATCGCCCTCATCTACGACCTAACCGTCGTTACGCGCAACACGGAAGACTTCAAGTCGACCGGGGTGCGGTGCATCAATCCGTTTAGCCCGCCCTTGGTGACCTGAGAGGCGAGCGGCCGCGTTCCACTCGCCTCGGTGCCTAGCCTCAGGAGCGCCGAGAATCGGGAACCCTGCTCGTCGGCAGACCTTCGGGAGTGGTGTCTCATGCCACCGAGTGCCGAGAACGGCAAAAAGTGCCTGAGGTTCCGCGAGATTCTTTTGGCCACGAATTGCTTTATTTCGTGCTGTTTGGCCAAGAAATGCTTTTCTGGCTGCAGCGGACGGCTGGAAGAGGCGTCCGTACGAACAGGCGTGATTGCCGAAGCGGATACCTGCCGCGAGTCGTCACGCCTTGGCTGATCGAGGCGGGTTGGGGGAGCGGCTCCTCATGTGATCGGTGAGTAGCGGACCTTCACCAACGGCCGCATCGTCGTGGCGGGCGGTAAGGCGCAGCGAGGCGAACAGAAGCGGGCCGACTACCTGCCGTACTTCTGTCGCGATTTTCCGCTTGCCGTGGTCGAGGCAAAGGACGCAGGGCTGCCCGCGGAGACAGGGGTGCAGCAGACGCGTGAATACGCGGAGATCCTCGGGCTCAAGTTCGCGTCGTTGCGCCTGTCGCCGATCGGAATCATGATGCTTCGGATCTGCAGCGACTGCCTTCCGAATGACCTTATCCTGCCCGAGCGATGACCTCCCGCTTCCCCCTTTCTCCTGACGAAATCGAGATCACCGCGATTCGCGCGCAAGGCGCGGGCGGACAGAACGTCAACAAGGTGTCGAACGCCGTGCATTTGCGCTTCGACATCACGGCATCGAGCCTTCCGGAGGACATCCGCGCGCGACTGCTCGCCCTGCACGACCATCGGATCAGCAAGGAAGGCGTGGTGATCATCAAGGCGCAGAAGTTTCGCAGCCTGGAGAAGAACCGCACCGAGGCGCTGCGCCGGCTGGAAGAGTTGATCGAGCGTGTCGCGACGCCCCCGAAGGCGCGCCGTGCGACCCGGCCGACGCGTGCGTCGGTCACCCGCAGGCTGGAGGGGAAGGCGCAGCGGGCGTCGATCAAGGCCGCGCGCGGAAGGGTGAGCGACTGATCGGCTTGTCCCGTCGAGGCTCAGTCAGTGTCCCGCATCAATCAGCGTCCAGCAGGCGTGCGCACTCGTCCATCATCGAGCGCGCCAATTCCAACGCCGGCTTGCCTTTCGGCATCACCGATGCAAACGCGGCGCTTCAGGCTGGCGTGAGAGCCCTGGCCTCCGCGTCGCACGGGTCGCCCCCGTCAGTCCCTTGCCCCACGGGGGTGAAGTCCTCCCGTTCGGCGATGAAGTTGGGACGTGGCTCCAGTCCACAGAAGGGGGCGACTGGCGTGTTGTTCACGCTGTTGAACACCATGAACAGGTTGCTGCGCGGCAAGGGGGTGATGTTCGAGCTGGATCCGTGCATCACGTTGCACTCGAAGAAGGTGACCGCGCCCGCTGGGCCCGTCGGCGCGACGATGCCGAAGTCCTCGACCAGCCGACTCAGGCTGGTCTCGTCCGGCACGCCGATGTCCTGCTGCCTGAGCGAGGCCTTGTAGTGGTTCTCGGGGGTGGCGCCCACGCAGCGCACATAGCGATGGTGGGAGCCGGGGATGATCATCAGCGGGCCGTTGTGCGGCGTGTTGGCCGTGAGCGCGATCGAGCAACTCACCATGCGCATGGCGGGGATGCCGTCCTCCACGTGCCAGGTCTCGAAGTCGGAATGCCAGTAGAATTCCTTGCCCCGAAAGCCGCCCTTGTAGTTCACGCGCGACTGGTGGATGTACACCTTGCTGCCGAGCAGCTGCTCGGCGATCGCAACCAACCTGGGATGGTTAGCCAGGCGTGCGAGCACTGCGCTGCTGCGATGCACGGCGAAGATCGAGCGCAACTCCCGGCTGCCGGGCTCGATGACTGCCTCATCGAGGTCCTTGACCGATTCATCGGTGCGCAGGCGCGCCAGCTCATTCAGGCAGTCCTGCACCTCGCCGGCATCGAGCAATTGATCGAAGTGCAGATAGCCGTTCTCTTCGTAGAAACGCAGCGCTTCGGCGTTCAGCGGCCCCGCAGTGGCATGCGGGTAGGTCACCGGATCCAGGCGCGGGCCGATCTGCGGCTCGGGGTCGAAGCGCGAGGGGTAGCGGTCATCTGCGCGCGGACGCGTCAGCGTGGGGCGGGCGGCGTTCATGCCGGTCATGCTCATCATTGCCTTGCCCATCCACTCAGTCGGCGAGCGCGTAAGCGCCGGTCTGGTCATGCACCTCGCGCCCGGTCAGCGGCGGATTGAACACGCACACCATGCGCATGTGGCGGCCCTTGTTGGCGCGCAGGACATGGCGGTCGTGCTGGTTCAGGCAGTACAGGGTGCCGGGGCGGATGGCGTGGGTCACGCCGGTGGCAAGGTCGATGATCTCGCCTTCGCCTTCGATGCAGTACACCGTCTCGAAGTGGTTCCGGTACTCGAACTCATGCTCGGTGCCGGGCTTGATGATGGTGTCGTTGATGGAATAGCCGACGCCAGCATCCTTGTAGATCAGGCGACGGCTGTTCCAGCCTTCGGTATCCACGTCAGCGACGGTGCCGATGACGTCGTCCAGGTGCTTCACGATCATTGGGGTGTCCTCGCATGTAGGGTGTGCCCCGCCTTTAAGGGGGCGCGGGAGGTGAAAGAAGGGGGCAGGGCTGCCGGTAGCCTCAGGCCGCGGCTTCGATCGCCGGCGAGGCGTTGTCGACGCTCAGGGCTTCGCGCAAGCCGGCTTCGATCACATCCAGACCGTGCCGCAGTTCTTCCTCGGCGATGGTCAGGCTCGGGAGCAGCTTGAGCACCTGGTCGTCGATGCCCGCGGTCTCGATGATCAGCCCGCGCTTGAAGCACGCCTGTGAGATGCGCGCAGCCAGTTGCGTGTCATCGAACTCGATGCCCCAGATCAACCCGCGCCCGCGCACCCGCGCACCGGGAGCATGCTTTGCGACGATGTCGGTCAGGCGCTTTTCGACCAGCCCGGCCTTGCGTGCCACATCCTCTGCGAGCAAGCCGTCCTGCCAGAACCTGAGCGCGGCAGTGGCGGTGACGAAGGCCGGGTTGTGTCCGCGGAAGGTGCCGTTGTGCTCGCCCGGCGCCCATTGGTCGAGTTCGGGCTTGATCAGCACCAGCGCCAGCGGCAGGCCATAGCCGGACAAGGACTTGGACAGCGTGACGATGTCAGGCACGATCCCTGCGTCCTCGAAGCTGAAGAAGGCTCCGGTGCGGCCGCAGCCGACCTGGATGTCGTCGACGATGAGCAGAACGCCGTGTTCTTCGGTGATGCGGCGCAGACGCTGAAGCCACTCGATGCTGGCGACGTTCACGCCACCCTCGGCCTGCACGGTCTCAACGATGACCGCGGCAGGCTTGTCCATCCCGCTGCCCTCGTCCTTGAGCAGCGCCTCGAAGTAGTCGAGCGTGTCCGTGCCTTCGCCAAGATAGCCATCGAACGGAACGGAGGCGGTGTGGCCGAGCGGCACGCCGGCACCGGCGCGCTTGAACCCGTTTCCGGTCACCGCCAGCGCGCCCAGCGTCATGCCGTGGAAGGCATTGGTGAAGCCGACCACCTGCTCGCGTCCGGTCACCTTGCGCGCCAGCTTGAGCGCAGCTTCGACCGCATTGGTGCCGGTCGGCCCGGGAAACTGGAACTTGTAGCGCAGGCCCCGCGGTTGCAGGATGACGTCGTTGAAGCGGGCGATGAAGGCTTGCTTCGCCTCGGTGTACATGTCCAGCGAGTGCGTAATGCCGTCGCGCATCAGGTAGGCCAGCAGGGCCTGCTTGATCTTGTCGGGGTTGTGACCGTAGTTCAGCACGCCCGCGCCGCAGAAGAAGTCGAGGTAGCGGCGGCCCTCGGCGTCTATCATCCACGCGCCCTTGGCGCTGGTGAACATCGCGGGAAAGCTGCGGCAGTAGCCGCGGACTTCGGATTCGTACTGTTCGAATGTGTTCATCATGAGATAGCTCCTCTGGTCGAAATGGGCGGGTCTGCGCTCGATATAGGACGAGCGACATCCGGGCGCTCGCGCCTGCGAGTGCCCTGTACGGCACGAAGCCGGTCAGACCGGAATGGGGTTCTCGAGCTGGGACTGAACGCCGCGGGCGGGCGTATGGCGCGCAATCGGACCCACGCGCAGCATCGGCTCGGCGGGGTGGCCTGATGGAAACAGGTCGGCGGTGAAGTGGGGGGTCACCTGGCAGCCGGTGTCATGTTCGCGCGCCAGGCGTTGGAACAGGGCACGCGAGGCCTTGTTGTCGTCCGCTACCGTGGCTGTCACCCAGCGGCAGCGGGCGTTGGCCGGCAGGCTCAACCATTGCTGCAGCAGCTGCAGGCCGAGGCCCTGGCCGCGCTGCTCGGGCAGCACCCCCACCTGCCAGACGAAGGCGGTGTCGGCCTCGCGCGGCGGATGAAAGCCGATGACGGCGCCGACGATGCGGCCGTCCTGCTCGGCCACAAGGCAGGTGTCGCCGAAGTCGGCGGCGAACAGAACGTAGAAATAGACCGAATTCGGCTCCAGCGTGCCGGTGGACTGGACGAATTGCCAGAGAGCGGTGCCATCGCTCGGGCGCGTGCTACGGAAACGGATGCGAGATTGGGGGGCGGAGCGGATGGGCGAAGGCGTGTCGGTACGGTTCATGTCGTGGGTTGTTCTGGTGGCATGCCGCACCCACAGCGGGGTGAAGTGCGACATGTCAGACCACGTCAGCGCCTTGGGGCGGGCACCGCGGTCGGTCGGCCCAGGTGAGGGCCCTCAAAAAACTCAAGCGACGCATTGGCCGTTGAACGATCGCCCGCTGCACGGCATGAATGGCCGATCAATCGGCCCCTTGAGCAGCGGGAGGGATTTAGTGCATTTGCGCAAATCCTTTTTTACCTTACCTGAGCATCCCGTTCACATCAAGCCTGCGATGTCGGGCGAATGCAGTCGCTGGACCAGGGCATGGAATCGGTGGCCGTCGGCTGCGAATATCGGCCAGTCCGTGGCAAGTGATGCCCGCAAGCTCCGTCCGAGCCTGTCGCGCTTGTCCCCAGCCGATGGGGACAGGGTTGTGGGAGGAGTTGTGGATAACCCGGCTGAGCCGTTGAAACTCGGCCTGATTCGAGCACTGCCCAATTTTTGAGCGACACCAGAGATCGAGGGCCCGTCGACGTCGGCGGTGTCGTGCCTGCGGCTGAGTCCGAGTGTGGTCAACTGCCGTTTCGCCACGGCAGGGGCGGTGCAACGAGTCGCGGTGCCTGGCCGTCGCCGATCGTTCCGAATCGGGCGGCTCCTTGTTCCCACTCGGTCTGTGCCTGCGCGATGTCTTCCTTGCTGAAGCCCACAAAATTCCACCACATCAGCACTGGTTCCTCGAACGGCTCGCCCCCCAGGAACAGCACCCGAGCGCCTGCGGGTAGCGCAAGCTGAAGTTCGCTGCGTCCCTTGCCGAGGTAGGCGAGTTCGTCCGCGCTGATGGTTTCGCCGTCGACCATTGCGTCGCCAACGAGGGGCATCAGGCCGTACTCGAAACCGGGGTCCAGTTGGAGCGTGATGTTGCTGGTGCTGTCGCAGGCGATGTCGATGCCGACCAGCGGGGAGTGGATGCGCGCCGCTGCGGTTCGCTCACCGTAGCGGCCGGCGAGCAGGGTCAGTTCTGCGCTGCCTTCGCGCCAGTGCGGCAGTTCGGCGTAGTGCTCGAAGGCGGGCGGGCAATCCTTGTGTTCCGGCGGCAGGGCGATCCACAGCTGTGCCGCGTGCAGCCGCTCGCCGTCATGCAGCGAATCCTCGGTATGGGCGATGCCGTGCCCAGCGGTCATCAGATTGACCTGGCCAGGGCGGATGATCTGCTCGTTGCCCAGGCTGTCGCGGTGCAGGACCTCGCCCTCGATCAGCCAGGTGAAGGTCTGCAGGGCGATGTGCGGGTGCGCGCCGACGTGCATGCCTTTGCCGGGCTCGAACTGCACTGGGCCGGCGTGATCGAGGAAGCACCACGCGCCAATCATGCGCTGCTGGCGATTGGGGAGCGCACGGCGCACGAGCATGCCGTCGCCGAGGTCGGCGCTGCGCGGTTGGATGCGGACGATCGGATTCATGGTCGGTGTCCTTGATGGTGAGCCTGCCGAGCGCTGGCGAAAATTCTAACCGCCGAAGTGATGCCGGCGCTTGGCTGATGTGCGAGTCGATGCAATGTGCTGTCTTGGCGGGTTGCGCTGGACTGCTCCGGCAGTGCTTACTCTGCCTATAATCCGGCCCGGTCGCCAAGGTGCGCATGCCCTCATGCGCCGCGGCCTGAAAAGGTGCTGAGCATGGAAGCGGTGGCAGTGATTGATTTCGAGACCACGGGGTTGTCGCCCGCACAGGGTGACCGCGCCACGGAGATCGCAGCGGTCATCGTGGAGGATGGGCGTGTGGTCGATCGCTACCAGAGTCTGATGAACGCAGGAGTGCGGATTCCGGCCTACATCGAGGCGCTGACCGGTATCACGAACGCGATGATCCGCAGCGCGCCGGCGGCGGGCGAGGTCATGCGCGAGGTGTCCGATTTCGTCGGCAACATGCCGATCGTCGCCCACAACGCCTCGTTCGACGCCAAGTTCTGGGATGCGGAGCTGGCGCGCATCGAGCGCAGCAGGGAGCAGGACTTCGTATGCTCGCTGCTGCTGTCGCGGCGTCTGCTGCCCGCTGCACCCAGCCATAAGCTGGGCGTGCTGGTCCAGTACGCCAACTTGCCGGTTGCGGGGCGCTACCACCGTGCGCTGGCCGATGCCGAGATGGCGGCGAGCCTGCTGCTTAGGCTGGAGGATGAACTGCGGCTTCGCCATCAGGTGCCAAGGGTGTCGGTCGATCTGCTGCGGCAGATCCAGCGCACGTCGAAGGCGCAGCTGCCTAGATGCCTGGCGGCTGCCCGCGGCAAGACCAGCGGCTGACGGGCGGTGCTGGCGCGGGCTGGAGACCGGGCGGCTTGAGCAGGCTGCCATGACCTAGCGGTCGGCGCATGCGCGCGCGGCGGCGGCCAAGAGCCCTCGCGACTGCTCGGCCCGCCTCCCCAGGCGATGCAAACCTTGATACGATGCAACCATGCTCCGCAGCAATCTCGTTTCCCGCGTTCGTTATTACGGCTACCGCTTACCACGGCGGTAGCGGCGCGCGCGCCCAGTCCGCCCGAGGCGGACTGGTTGAGCTGATTGGCGGTCTCCCTCGGGCTATTTGCCCCGTCCTCATCAGGAGACCCCATGCATCACGATACTTTCGACGTCTTCCACCTTCTGGAAGAGCGCGGCTTCATCCATCAATGCACCGACGCCGACGGCCTGCGTAGAGCGCTGGCCAGTGGGGCGCGCAGCATCTATCTCGGGTTCGACGGTACAGCAGACAGCCTGCACGTTGGCCATCTGCAGGGCCTGATGCTGATGCGCTGGATGCAGCGCGCAGGGCATCGGCCAATACTGTTGATGGGCGGTGCCACGACTCGTATCGGCGATCCGAGCTTCAGGGACACGAGCCGGCCGATGCTCGACGCGGCGACCATTGCGGCCAACTTTCGCGGAATCAGCACGGCCTTCACCCGGTACTTGCGGATGGACGACAGCGCCGACGGCGCGCTCGTGGTCGACAACGCGGAATGGCTCGATGGGCTCGGCTACCTGGATTTTCTTGGCCGGGTGGGACGGCATTTCAGCGTGAATCGGCTGTTGAGCTTCGACGCTGTGCGCACCCGCCTGGCGCATTCGCTGAGCTTCCAGGAGTTCGGCTATACCTTGCTGCAGGCGTTCGACTTCACTCAGTTGGCTGAACGCTACGGCTGCACGATCCAGGTCGGTGGCGCCGACCAGTGGGCGAACATCATCAACGGTGTAGAGCTCTCACGGCGGCAAGGCGGAGGCGAACTGTTCGGGCTGACGATGCCGTTGCTGGTGACTGCGGACGGACGCAAGATGGGCAAGTCTGCCGCGGGTGCGGTGTGGCTCAACGCTGACCGGCTGGCACCGTTCGAGTTCTGGCAGTTCTGGCGCAATGTGGATGACCGCGATGTTGGCCGCTTCCTCGCGCTGTTCACCGAGCTCCCCATGACCGAGGTTCGACGCCTGGGGGGGCTGCAGGGTGCAGAACTGAATGAGGCGAAAGTCCTTCTCGCCACGGAGGCGACGCGGCTTGCGCACGGCGATGGTGCTGCCGAGCGCGCCGCAAGGACCGCTGCGGGGCTTTTTGGTGGCGGTGAAAGCGACGACGGGCTCGCTACCCTGGTCGTCGATCCGGTCCGCGTCAGCGCTGGACTTACGCTTGCCGAGCTTGCGGTGGAGGGTGGGCTGACGCCGTCCCGCAGTGCTGCCCGGAGACTGGCGGCTGGAGGCGGTTTGCGCCTGGACGGCATCCAGGTCACGAATGCGGATCTGCCTTTGCCCTCGGCCGCAGGTGAGTGGCGCCTGGCCGCCGGACGCAAGCAGCACCTGCGTATCGTCGTGTCGGCCTAGCAGACGGGGTCGAGCCTGTCCTTGGTTGTTGCGCGCAGCGCTGAGGACGGGCTTGAGCTGTCGCAAGTTGCTGACGCGTTGGTCGGTGCATGATGCGGGAACAACGAGGTTTGCGAATGAGGTCGTCTATGAAACGCGTGGCAGTCATCGTGCTTGGCATTTGGGTTTGCCTGTCGGCGGGCGTTGTCCGGGCAGAAACCCCGCCGGAGCCTGCGGCAAGGACAAGCACGCAGGTGCCCGTTCAACAGAGTGGGCAAGAGACCAAGGATGGCGTGGGTGCGATGCAGGCCAGCCCGGACAATCGGGCCTCCTTGTTGTCGATCGTGCTCGTTGCCGGGGTGATGATCGTGGTGGGAAGAGCGGCCATTGCCTTCGCCAAGAACAAGATGGACGCGGAGTTGCTGGCTGCCAAGGCACAGGCCGATCTCGATCAGGCGGACCGGGACGCGCAGGCAAAGGGGTGACTGGCGCTGTGCCTGGATGCAAGAGTGATACCCGGCCCGGCGCGCCTATAATGCGCCCCCTGTCATGAATACAGTGATGCCGCCATGCGCCACAACCTGAAGGTTCCGTTCGCAGAGAAGGACGAGGCGAAGAGGCTGGGTGCGCGCTGGGATGCTGCGCGCAAGCTCTGGTACCTTGGCGACGGCGTCGATGTGGCGCCGTTCTTGCGCTGGCAGCCGACGCCCCACGACGCATCGTCTCCGCCACCGTCGCCTGTGCCGCGCCGTGATCCGGCTTCATCTCGGACGCAGGAGGGCAAGGTGCAGGTAGGCAGCCGCTATGTTGCGCTGCCGCGGGTGTGTGACTGCCTGCCTTGGGACGACTGCGAGAAGTGCCGCTTGCAGACGTGGCCCGAACCCCAGCGCGGGCGTTGAGCGGGACAAGGCTGTTGCGTCGCCGAGTACGCGTGCAGCGGCGATAGACGCTTGCGCAGGGTGGATCAATGGCTACCGCCGCGGTTCGCTGCTGACCCTGCGAACCGGCTTGATCCGCAGTGCGGACAGGACGCCGGCGAGGACGAGGCCAATGCCGGTCAGCGTCAGGGCGTCCGGCCACTGCTCCTTCCAGATGAATGCATAGGTCAGTGCCGCGAGCATCTCGAAGACGATGAGTTGCCCCACCACTGCGGTCGGCATGCGCTGGCTGGCTTCGTTCCAGCACAGGGTGCCGAGCCAGGATGCGAACAGGCCGATGCTCACCATCAGGCCAATGAACACCTCCGGACGTGGGCCGAAGGGCATGGGCATGGGGTTGCCATCGATGATGAGCCAGGCCCAGAAGCCGATGTATCCGGTCAAGGCCAGCGGCAGGGTGACGAGGCCCTGCGCCGTTGCCCAAGCGCGCGGGTTGCGATCCGGATGCGCACGCAGCCAGTCGGCGTTACGCAGCGGGTACCAGGTCCAGCAGGCGACGGCGCCGATGGCAAGCGCGGCGCCGCTCAGGTAGCGCGTGTTGCCGTCGCTGCCTTGCGCGGCGAGCGCGGACATTTCCACCTGATTCACACAAGCCAGGCCTAGGGCGATGAGGATGAGCGCTGGCCCAAGCCGCGGCCAGGGCAGCATGCCGTCGCGCTCGCGGTTGCGCCAGTTGGCGCTGATGGCGATGACCACCGGCAGGGTGCCGATGATCATGGTGGGCAGCGGGGCGCCTGCACGCTGGATGGCACTTGCAAGAAACAGGTAATAGAGCAGGTTGCCGATGAGTGCGAGCTTGAGCGCCTCGATCCAGTCGCTGCGGTGGAGACGGCCCAGTTCGCCGCGGTCGAGCCAGGCCAGGGGCAGGGCGATCAGCCCGAAGGCGAGGTAGCGCCCGAACGACTGCAGGGCCGCCGGATAGTCGGGCAACAGCAGTGGGCCGACGAACACCAGACCCCAAAGCATGCCCGCCGCAAGCGCGAATCCGATACCCACCCACATGAAACGTGCTCCCGATGACGATGCGGGAGTTTCATCGCCCGCCCTGATGCGTGTCTTGTACCATCTTGCGCCTGCCGGGGGCTCAGGGCCGAACCTGGCGCTGGTAACGTGCGGGGGTGACACCGTAGCGGCGCGCGAAGGCGCGTGTCAGGTGGGCCTGATCGGCGAGGCCGACGTCAGCCGCCACCTCGGCAGGTGCTTTGCCGGCAGCCAGGCCTTGCTTGGCCTCGAACAGGCGGAGTGCCATCAACATCTGCTGCGGGGTGACATGGTGCTGATCCCGGAAGCAGCGCAGGAAATGAAAAGGGCTGAGTCCGGCGACGCTTGCGAGCGCCTCGAGCGTTATGCGCTCGCCCAGATGCGCGCGCATGTAGTCGATGACGCGGTTGAAGCAGTGGGCTTTTTCGGCGCGCGCCGGCGCAGGCGAGCGGGCATGGGGCTGCAGCTCGCGTACGAGCAGCAACAGCAGGCTGTCGATGGCGAGTGGGTCGGCCTCCCGCCACAGTGCATGAAGCAGTGCGGTGAGGCGACGCGCGCGTACAGGGTCGTCGTCCACGACGGCACTCGAGAACCACCACTGCGTGTCGCCGCTTGCTCGCGCCAGAAGGTCCGGATCGATGTAGATCATGCTGTAGGCCCAACCCTGCTCGGTTTCGGCGCGGCCCGTGTGCAGTGCGTCGGGGTTCATCAGCACAATGGAGCCGGGAGCCGCGAGGTGATCCGAGCCGGCGAGACGAAAGCGCTCGACCCCATGCTCGATGACGCCGAAGCCATACGCCTCATGGGTATGGGCGTCGAAGTGGTGGCGAACGATATGGGCGCGATACAGCTCGATGCCCGCTCTGCCCGGTGGACGGCGGAACTCGGCCTTGTCTGTGATGTGTTCGAAGTGTTCGGGGACGCCTTGCATGGGAGTCGTCAGGGCCGGGAGGCACGGGCCTGAAGTCTAGCCGCATGCCCTGTGTTTGCGGGGGGGAGGATGGTGGCGCGGTAGGCCGCGGCTGACTGCTGCGGGGTCTGATGCGATTGGGCGCGGTAACCCACTGCCCGAGAACGGGGTGCGCCGAGTATGATGGCGACCCCGTCTTCCGAAGAGCTTTCCAATGTCGATCGACCTGACCGAGCACTCCCTGCAAGAGTTGGAGGCCATGCTTGTCGAGGTCTGCAATGAGATCTCGGTTCGCGAGGAGCGTGCCCGGTGCGATGAAGCCGTCGTGGAGGTCGTGCCTGAGCCTGTCGTGCCGCCCGAGTCGACCCAGGGGGGCGAAGAGCTTGCTTCACCAGCACAGCCAGCCAGCGTCGCCGAAGAGGTGACGATTCGCTATGTGCATCCGGCCAGTCGTTCCCTGTGCTGGTCCGGCGAGGGCGCGGCGCCGGAGTGGGTAACGGCCTATCTCGCGCATGGCGGATCCTGGAGTGCGATGGAGAACGCGGCCGAGCAGCTGCTGCGCAGCCGGCCGAGACGAAAGTTCTAAACCAGTGGTGCTGAGGTAGAGGAACTGGGGCAGGGGCGCTGAGGCGACCCGTCAGGCACGCGCTCAGCTCCCCATGATTCCTTTTTCGGTGGGCGCCGGCGCTACCACGACACGATTGCGACCTGCCTGCTTGGCTTGGTACATGGCGCCGTCGGCGCGATCGAGCGCGACCTCGAATGCTTCTCCCGGCAAGAGCGGGGTCACGCCGGCGCTGAAAGTGATGACGACCTTCTGGTGGTCGGCCATGAAGAACTCCCGCGTCAGTTCGCGCTGCAGGCGCACGAGCGCCTGATAGGCCTCATCGTCCGAGGTTTCCGGGAGCAGGATCACGAACTCCTCGCCGCCGAAGCGCGCGAGCACGTCCTGCGGGCGCAGGTGCTGTCTGACGATGCGCGACAGGTGGACGAGGGCGTCGTCGCCCACCTTGTGGCCGAGGCTGTCATTGAGCTTCTTGAAGTGATCGATGTCGAGCAGGGCCACGGCTAGTCGCGTGCCACGGCGCACTGCCCGTGCGGCCTCCTTCTGGAACATCTCGTCCAGGCCTCGGCGGTTGAGGGCACCGGTGAGCTGGTCGTGGCGCATGAGCCGGCTCGACTCATCGAGTTCGGCCTGCAGGGCGGTGATACGCGCCTGTGCGGCGCTGGCCTCCTCGCGTGCGGCGAGCAGTTCGCTGCGTGATCGGCGCGCCTCGTCCTGCATGCTGCGGGTTTCCTGCATGACCTCGTCGAGCAAGGGGCCGATCTCCGCGATACTGCCAGCCTGGGCGATGCGTTGGGCGCAGGTGCCGATGCGGTCGTGGTAGGTGCCTGTGCTCTCGGAGAAGCGCGCCAGCTGGTCGACGAAGCCCGCCAGCATGTCGCGCAGGTGGCGTTGGCTGGCAACCAGGTTGCTCTTGAGCTGACCTTGCTTGGAGATCAGTTCGCGCAGACGCTGTCCTGCGTCGTCTATCTTGCGGGCGTCGAGTTTGCTCTCGGTGATCTCGCGCAGCATCTCGACCTGGCCGCTGAGCCAGGCGTCGTCGAGGACGAGGTCATCGATGTTGCGAAGGAGCAGGCGGAGCAATTCGAGCAGGCCGCTGCGCACTTCGGCGTCGTCGGCGGCGGTGATCTCGATCTCGTGCGTGAGCTTGCGCAGACGGTCGCGCAGTTGGGTGAGTGCTGGGGTATCGAGCTGTTCGCCGAGTTCTGATGCGATCGATCTCGCCTCGGCGGCCAGATCGGCGTGTTCGGTCAGCAGGGCGGGGATGGCCTGGTGCAGGCTCAGCTCGAGCAACTCGCGTACAGCGTCCAGGTGTCCAGGTCTGGACTCGTCGTGGGCCGATACGGGGTCCGCCTGCTCGAGCGGATGTGGTGCGTTCGCCGCTGGGATGGATGCGAGGGGGCGAGCCGAGGGGCGCTCCTGGGCAAACGCGTCCTGAGTGCCGTGCATGCTGTCAGCGTCGGAGTCGGTTCCGGCCTGGGTCCAGCCGCGCAGAAGCCCCTGCAGGCGGCTGTAAAGCGTGGCGGCGTCCGAGGCGTTGAGTACCCGGTCCAGCGCCTCGCGCTTGCGTGCAGTCGTCCAGCCGTTCTGGCGCGCTTCCCACTGGCGGACCAGATTTGCGATGACCTCGTTCCAGGCCGGTTGCTCGGACTGCTTCAGGCCGTCCAGGTAGCGCTCCAGGGCTGCGTCTGCCGCCTTGGCGTCGTTCTCCGCGAGCGCCTGATCGAGCTGGCGCAGTTGTCGCTGGCGTTCTGGCGTATCCCGTGGGAGGCGACGGGCGATCCTACGCAGATCGGACTCGGGGGGGGCATCCTCCGAGGTGCTGGTGCCTGCGATTTCGTGATAGAGCTTGCGGTAGTTGTCGGGCGTCGGAGCAACGCGCCGCATCGCCAGCTGGCGTAGAGTCTCACGGGCGATTTCGGACGGGTTGCCATTCGTGGTCATGTCGAGGAGGGCCTGAGCTGCGCAAGGATGCAGCCCGATTATAGGCTCGCCTGGATATCACGAGCGAGCCGGTGGTGAGCCTCTTTCGAGCGCGAGCAGGCTTTTGTCTGTTTCCTGTGTTTCGGGGCCTCAGCGTGGGTGGTTTTCGTCTGGAAGGTCGTATCGGTCTGCGATATACGCCGGTCCCTTCATGACGAAGACGATGGTGCACCCAATGGCTAGGGTGAGCATGACCGTCCAGTGCAGCACGACTGCCGCGATCACCCAGATGTCGATCATCTGCAAGGCACGGGCGGTTTCGATGCTGGTGTCACCCCACCACAACAGCCTGGCCAGCAGGGATGCGGCGATACAGCCCATCGTTCCGGCAAGCGTAACCATGGGTAGACGGCGCAGTATGGCGCGCTCTACGCCGGCAGGGGCAGTCTGTGAGCCGGGCAACCGTTTCCAGCGCTTGAGCGTCATGATGGTGGTCCTCGCGGTGATGGTGGTTCAGCTGTTGCAAATGCGTCGCAGGGGCAGGTCGATGCAGCGGGCGGGCGGACTGCTTCAATCGCGACGCGTTAGAATGCAAGCTTTGCGGTGTGAAGCGGGCCTGTCGTCGGCTCACTCCGCTCCGCTTACCTGCACGCGTGTATAGACGCGTGCCGCTTATTCCGAGTTCTCAAACTGATGACTTCTGCGCAAACACCCCCCGCCACCACGATGCCCGAGACCGGGCTGGACGCCACGCCCGCCCAAGCGAAGCCCGGCATCGAGCCACGTGCGATGATCAAGCGCCTCGAGGCGGAGTGTGCCGCATTTCGTGACTGCAAGCCGCTCGCGCTGCGCATTGACAACGCGATTCTCGAGCGTTTCCCTGAGTTCGAACGCAAGGTGCTGCGTGTCGCGTTGAGGATGCATACGGCCTCGACGCGTTACCTCAAGGCGGTTGAGCGCAGCGCACAGCGCTTCGATCTGGATGGCAACCCGGCGGGCGAGGTCACCGACGAGCAGCGCGCGCACGCTGCGCAATTGCTCAAGGAGCGGTTTGCGGCGGTTGCCAAGCAGCAGCGCGAGAAGCGCGAGGCTGAAGAGGCTGAGCGGCGCAAACAGGAAAAGCTGCAGCAACTGATGAGCAAGTTTGGCCGTTGAGTGTGCCGCCCAGGCCTAGCCTGGGTCGTGGTCGGCAGTGCCAGCTCGTGCGAGCCAGGCCGCCGCAGTCGCCGCAACCGACACGGCGAGCCCGCCGCCGATGTGACCAGTGCCGATCATCAGCCCCGAGATCAAGCCGAGAGCCAAGAGTGCGCGCGTACCAATCGTTGCCATGATCCATGCTCCTCGTTGTTTGTTTTGAATACTGTATATTTAAACAGTTGTTGGCGCAAGCGCCCAACAGCAGCGTTGCGGCTGCGCTTGGGCTATAATCCGCGTCCGTTGCCGGCATAGCTCAGTTGGTAGAGCAGCTGATTTGTAATCAGAAGGTCGTGGGTTCGATTCCTATTGCCGGCACCAAGTCTTTCCTGCAGTCGCGGCTTACACGGTCAGAAGTTTTGCAGCGCAAAAAAACTTTGACTTTCCTGCAGCGATTGTTTATAGTTCTGTTTCTCCGACGCGGGGTGGAGCAGTCTGGCAGCTCGTCGGGCTCATAACCCGAAGGTCGCAGGTTCAAATCCTGCCCCCGCAACCAAACAAACAAAAAGGCCCACGTCCGCGTGGGCCTTTTTGTTTGTGTTTCCGATATCAGGGGCCGGCATACAAGCCGGCCAAGCCTTTCATGCTGTCCGCTGCCTACATCGGCTTGTTCGTTGCCGCCTTTGGCGCGGCCACACTGTTACCGCTGCAATCCGAGGCGGTGCTCGTCGGCTTGTTGGTCAATGCGGCTCATCCGCCGTGGGCGCTGGTTATCGTTGCCAGTGCCGGTAATGTCCTGGGCTCTGTCGTCAACTGGCTGCTGGGTCGCTACCTCGAGCGCTGGCGTGCGTATCGCTGGTTTCCGGTGCGTTCAGATCAGCTCGAGAAGGCCCAGGCGCGCTACCATCGCTATGGCCGCTGGTCGCTGCTCCTGAGTTGGGTGCCCGTCATCGGGGACCCGCTTACAGTACTCGCCGGGGTAATGCGAGAGCCGCTGTGGAGCTTCGTTCTCATCGTCGCCGTGGCGAAGGCGGGGCGCTATATCTTTATCGCTGCGCTTACGTTGGGTTTACGGTGAGCCTTGGCGAGTACGCTTGACGGACGATGTAACACGCAGGAGGTTGGCCAGCGATGGCTGGGTACTTGCGGCAACCAGAACATGTGTCCCGCGCGCTTGGCGAGCGTATCGAGATCGTGCCTTACGATCCCGGCTGGCCGCGCGCGTTCGAGGAGGAGGCTGCGCGGCTGCGGGCCTGCCTGCCACCAGACATGATTGGGCGTATCGAGCATTTCGGCAGCACCGCGGTGCCGGGGCTGCATGCCAAGCCTATCGTCGATATGCTGGTGGAGGTGCGTTCGATGAGCGACGTTGCGCAGCATATTGCGCCGCTATTGCAGGCGCAGGGCTGCGAGTTCTTCTGGCGGGCGAGCCAGCCGGGTTTGCCCGGCATCGAGTACGCGTGGTTCATTCGCCGTGATGCCAGCGGACGGCGCACGCACCACATTCACTTCCTTGAGAGGGGGTCTTCGGAATGGGAGCGCCTGCTGTTTCGCGACTACCTGCGCGCGCATCCCGAGGCTGCGAGGGAGTACGGTGCGCTCAAATGCCGCATCGCTGCCGCCTGCCCGGACGATCGCAGGGCTTACGCGCAAGCCAAGGGTGATTTCATCGCCCGCATCATGCGTGCGGCGAGGGCGGGGCGGGAGGGCTGAATCGATACCGGCAGAGGGCGCGCTGTCGTGCCCTCTGCCGGTGTGGTCTTACATCCCTTGGTAGATCGGTCCTTCGCCGCCCTGCGGCACGACCCAGTTGATGTTCTGGGTCGGGTCCTTGATGTCGCAGGTCTTGCAGTGCACACAGTTCTGGGCGTTGATCTGCAGGCGCGGCCCAGCCTCCTCATTGACGATCTCATACACCCCGGCCGGGCAGTAGCGCTGCTCGGGGGCGTCGTACCTGGCCAGGTTGATTGCGATCGGCACCGCGCCGTCCTTCAACTGCAGGTGGCAGGGCTGCTCTTCCTCGTGGTTGGTGTTGGACAGGAACACCGAGGACAGGCGATCGAAGGTGAGCACGCCGTCGGGCTTGGGGTAATTGATCTTCGCGCAGTCGGCCGCCGGCTTGAGCTTGTCATGGTCGGCGCTGTTGCGCAGCGTCCACGGCGCCTTGCCGCGGAACACCACCTGGTCGATGCCGAACAGCAGCGAACCCAGGTACAGGCCCTTCTTCATGTAGGGCTTGAAGTTGCGCGTCTTGTGCAACTCGGCGTACAGCCAGGAGTCGCGGAAGGCGGCCGGGTAGGCGGTGAGCGCGTCGCGCTCGCGTTCCTTGGCGAGCGCCTCGAAGGCGGCCTCGGCGGCGAGCATGCCCGACTTGATCGCGGCGTGGCTGCCCTTGATGCGCGCGGCGTTGAGAAAGCCCGCATCGTCGCCGATCAGCGCGCCGCCCGGGAAGATTAGCCGCGGCAGGCTCTGCAGGCCGCCGGCGGCAATGGCGCGCGCGCCGTAGGCCAGGCGCTTGCCGCCTTCGAGATACTTGCGGATCTCGGGGTGCGTCTTGTAGCGCTGCATCTCCTCGAAGGGCGACAGGTGCGGGTTCTCGTAGTTGAGGCCGACCACGTAGCCCACCGCCACCAGGTTGTCCTCGAGGTGATAGACGAAGCCACCGCCGTAGGTGGCGTTGTCCATCGGCCAGCCGGCGGTGTGCACCACCAGGCCGGGGCGATGGTTCTCGGGCCTGACCTCCCACAGCTCCTTGATGCCGATGCCGTAGGTCTGCGGGTCGGCGCCCTCGCGCAGATTGAACTTCGCCTCGAGCTGCTTGCCCAGATGGCCGCGACAGCCTTCGGCAAAGAGCGTGTACTTGGCGTGCAGCTCCATGCCCGGCTGGTGGTGCGGGCCGGGCGTGCCGTCACGGTTCAGGCCCATGTCGCCAGTGGCCACGCCCTTGACCGCGCCTTTTTCATCGAACAGGATCTCGGCGCCGGCAAAGCCGGGATAGACCTCGACGCCGGCCGCCTCGGCCTGCTCGCCGAGCCATTTCACCACATTGCCCAGGCGCACGATGTAGTTGCCGTGGTTCACGAAACAGTCGGGCAGCAGGCCGTTGGGGGCCTGGCGAGCCCCGGTCTCGGACAGGAACAGCACGCGGTCTTCGGTGACCTCGGTGTTGAGCGGGGCGCCCTGTTCCTTCCAGTCGGGGATGAGCTCGGTGAGCGCCTTGGGGTCCATCACCGCGCCCGACAGGATGTGGGCACCGATCTCGGCGGCCTTCTCGATCAGGCACACCGACAGCTCCTGGCCCTTGGCCGTGGCGAGCTGTTTCAAGCGGATCGCTGCCGCCAGCCCGGCCGGGCCGCCGCCGACGATCAGCACGTCGAATTCCATCGATTCTCTTTCCATCCTGTTCTCCTGTTCCCGTGTGGGAGGTGGCGCCCCTCTTGTGTGGCGATTGTATACCCTTGCGCTTATGCAGACGGCTGGCCCGCAGTCTGCACAACATACGGATGCGTATGTTACATTAGCTCGCTGCACATACAACAGCAAACTACAACAGGAGACTGCGGCATGAACGAACGTGCGAAGCTCATCCATACCAGCCGGATCCCCGTGCGCTGGGGCGACATGGACGCCTACGGCCACGTTAACAACACGGTATATTTCCGCTACTTCGAACAGACGCGCGTTGAATGGCTCGAGGCCATGGGATGTCGGGTCAGCGTCGAAGAGGCCGTCGGGCCGGTGATCATCAATGCCAGCTGCACTTTCCTGGCGCCGGTGAACTACCCGGCAACCGTCGTCATCAAGATGTATGCCGGTGAGCCAGGGCGCTCCAGCGTGATGACCTGGTACGAGTTGTTTGTCGAGGGCGAGGACAGGCTCTATGCCGAAGGGGCGGCAAAGACGGTGTGGATGGACACCCGCAGCGGCAAGTCGTCGCCGATGCCCGATTTCGTTCGTGCCGTGTTCGAATAGCGAACGCGCTGATTCAATCGTCACAAAAACAAACGGGCGCGCCGTCGGGCAGTCGGCGGAGCGTCGATTGATGGAGAGGAGACAACGTGAATTCTGCTGAACAGAGCCCGCTGTGGACACCGTCGCCCGAGCGCGTCGCTGCCGCCAACGTGACCGCTTTTCGCCTGGCCGCCGAGCAGCGCTGGGGCGTGAGCCTGCCTGACTATGAGGCCTTGTATGCCTGGTCGGTGGCGCACCCGGAGCAGTTCTGGGTGAGCGTCTGGGAGGGTGACGGCATCGGTGGTGGCGTCATCGGCAGCCGTGGCGAGCGCGTGCTCGTGGACGCCGAGCGCATGCCGGGTGCGAAGTGGTTCCCCGATGCGCGATTGAACTTCGCCCGCAACCTGCTGCGTTCGCGCGACGCGCATGACGCGATCGTGTTCTGGGGCGAAGACAGGGTGAAGAACCGCATGAGCCACGGCGAGCTGTATCGCGCTGTGGCCCACTTCGTCGCTGCGTTGCGCGAGATGGGTGTGGGAGAGGGCGATCGTGTTGCCGCCTACATGCCCAACATGCCGGAGACGGTGGTCGCGATGCTTGCCGCGGCGAGCATCGGTGCGATCTTCACCTCGGCCTCGCCGGACTTTGGCGTGCAGGGCGTGCTCGATCGTTTCGGCCAGACCGAGCCCAAGGTGCTCATTGCCTGCGACGGCTACTACTACGGCGGCAAGACGGTGGACGTGCTGGGCAAACTGGGCGAGATCGTTGGCCAGCTGCCTTCGATCAAGCGCGTGGTCGTCGTGCCTTACGTGCACGCCGAGCACGATCTCTCGCACGTGCCGCATGCGCGCATGTACGCCGATTTCATCGCGCCCTACCATTTCGTCGATGACATCGAGTTTGCCGAGCTGCCCTTCGACCACCCGCTCTACATCATGTACTCCTCGGGAACCACTGGCGTGCCCAAGTGCATCGTGCATTGCGCCGGCGGCGCGCTGCTGCAGCACCTGAAGGAGCATCGCCTGCACAGCGACGTGAAGCGCGGCGACCGCGTGTTCTACTTCACGACCTGCGGATGGATGATGTGGAACTGGCTCGTGTCGGCGCTGGCCGCCGAGGCCACGCTGCTGCTCTACGATGGCTCGCCCTTTGCCGGCGATAACCAGATTCTGTTCGATTACGCCGACGCCGAGCACATGACCCACTTCGGTACCTCGGCCAAGTTCATCGACGCCGCGGCGAAGTTTGGCTTGAAACCCAGGGAAACCCACCGGCTCGACACCGTGCGCGCCATGATGAGTACCGGCAGCCCGTTGGTCCCGGAAGGCTTCGAGTACGTCTATCGCGACATCAAGGCCGACCTGCAGCTGTCCTCTATTTCGGGCGGAACCGACATCATCTCCTGCTTCGTGCTTGGTTCTCCCGTGCTTCCGGTGTGGCGCGGCGAGATCCAGTGCCGCGGCCTGGGCATGGCGGTGGATGTGTGGGACGACGATGGCAAGCCGGTGCGCGGCGAGAAGGGCGAGCTGGTGTGCAGCAAGCCGTTCCCGGTGATGCCGATCGGTTTCTGGAACGATGCAGACGGCAGCAAGTACCACGCCGCCTATTTCGATCGCTTCCCCAATGTGTGGTGCCATGGCGACTTCTGCGAAATCACCGCTCATGGCGGGCTGATCATCTACGGCAGGTCGGATGCCACGCTCAACCCGGGCGGGGTGCGCATCGGCACGGCCGAGATCTACCGCCAGGTCGAGAAGTTGCCCGAGGTGGTCGAATCCCTGGTGATTGGCCAGGACTGGCCGCCGCAGAACCCGAACGACGTGCGCGTGGTGCTGTTCGTCAAGCTGCGCGAGGGGCTTGCGCTCGATGATGCGCTCGCCAGGCGCATCCGCCAGACGATCCGCGACAACACCACGCCGCGCCACGTCCCGGCCAAGGTGTTGCAGGTGGCGGACATTCCGCGCACCAAGAGCGGAAAGATCGTCGAACTGGCGGTGCGCAACGTGGTGCATGGGCGCCCGGTCAAGAACCAGGAGGCGCTCGCCAACCCCGAGGCGCTGGCGCATTTCCGCGACCGTGCCGAACTCGCAGACTGAATGGGCAAGCCATCATGCTGATGAACCGTGACAAGTCCGTGCTGTTGATCGTTGATGTGCAGGCCAGGTTGGCGCCCTCCATACATGACAGCGACAAGGTCGCGGCCAGCTGCATCTGGCTCGCCAGTGTTGCCGAGCGCGTTGGCGTGCCGGTGGTGGTCACCGAGCATTTCCCTGCCAAGATCGGAGGCACGCTCGACGCACTGCGGGCGGTTACGCCCGCTGCCGAATATGTCGAAAAGCAATGCTTCTCGGCGCAGGCGGACGGTTGCCTGAAAGGCACTGCGGTCGAGGCGCGTCGGCAGGTGATTGTGTGCGGCACCGAGGCGCATGTCTGCGTACAGCAGACCGCGCTCGATCTGCGCTGGGCGGGGAAGGAAGTCTTTGTCGTGGCTGAGGCCTCGGGGTCGCGCGATCCGGCCAATCGCGACCTGGCCTTTGCACGCATGCGCAGCCATGGTGTCGAGATCGTGTCATGCGAGATGGCGGCCTTCGAGTGGCTCCAGCGAGGTGGTACCGAGCTCTTCCGCGAGATCAACCGCGACTTCATCCGCTGACATTGAGCGGCAGCGCCGTTCGCGGCGCTGATCCACGAGCTGGAGCAGAATACGCGGGGGACGGCTCAGGCCGTCCCCCGCGCTCGTTTCAGGGCTCGATGGCCATCCCACGGAGGCGTTCGCCGCTGCCTACCGGGCCGAGCACACGCGCCGCACCGGTGCCGAGGTCGATGTGATGGAGCGTGGCTGCAGGCATGGTGGTGGAGGTCAGTACCGCGAGCGCGGTGTTGCTGACGTCAGAGATGTCGAAGTGCGCATCTTCGATGCCCTCCACGCCGAGTTGGCCCACGGTATGAAGCTGACCGCTGTTCGGCGAAACGACGGGCTGGGTGCCCTCGATAGAGCCCTGGCGAACCAAGCTCGCACGCCCCGCGTCAATGGCGAAGTTGGTGGTGAGCTTCTCATCCTGCTGATTGTAGGTATATGCCGCGGCGATCACGTATGCGGGCTTTTCTGCGGCAGGGTCACCCGCAGCGTACGCGAGGCGGCCGTCGGCCTGGAGGCCGTCCTGATCGGGAGAAAAATCGACCAGGGTGCCGGTTTCCGGATGCGCACGCAGGTTCTGACCGGCGTCGGAGACGATGCGAATGCGGTCGGCAGCCGGGTTGAAGTCGAAGCCGAAGCGTTTTCCTTCGAGGGCGAGCGCGAAGACTTGCGTGCCGACCGGGGTTAGGGTGCCGGTTTCCACGTCGACCGTGAATAGCCGACCCGATGAGCCCAGTGCGTACATCACGCCGTAGGCGACCCGGTAGTCGATGCCCAGGATGCTCTCATCGCTGCCGAGGCCGACCAGCTTCACGCTGCGGATGATTTTATGCGGTTCGGCCGCTGAAACCGCGATAAGCTCATGCGACTCCGTGACGGCATGGATCCTGATTCTCTCCAGTTCGGCGGCGGCGTCTGCAGGCGAGGCAAGGCCGACCGCTAGCGCGGCGGTAAGCAGCGCATTGAGCGGCAGGTGGCGTGGCAGCTTGGGCTGGGGCATGGGCATTCCTCTCGGGGCGGGCTGGGCTTCGTGGATGAGCAAAGATAGGACAGCATGCGGATTTCGTACGTGATCGATTTGGCAGCCAGACGCGGGATGATCCTCGCTGCGATTGGCTGCATCGTTCCGGCGCCGGCGGCGCTCGCGGACAGCCTCACCGTCAGGGTTGTCGATGAGCACGGTGCTGCGTTGCAGGACGTGGCGATGGCGCTCAAGCCCTTGGTGGGCGTACCGGCCATGCGGGTTGCAGAGTTCGAGATCGTGCAGCGGGACAAGCGCTTCATCCCGCTGATGACCGCGGTGCCGACGGGCGCCTCGATACGGTTTCCCAACCACGACACGGTGCGCCATCACGTCTATTCGTTCTCGCCGGCGAAGACCTTCGAACTCAAGCTCTATCTCGGCACGCCTGCAGCGCCGGTTGTGTTCGACAAGCCTGGCGTGGTCGTGATGGGCTGCAACATTCATGATCACATGGTGGCCTACGTGGTGGTGTTCGATTCGCCGTGGGTCGGTGTCAGTGACGAAGCTGGCGAATTGCGCCTGCAGGGCGTGCCTGCTGGCGACTACAGGCTCGAGTACTGGCACCCGCGCTGGGTCGGTGCCGACAATTCGGTCGCCGGTACGCCGGTGCGTATCGATGGTGATGCGCGCTTTGCCCTCGTCGTCGGGGCGCAACCCTGATGCGATTCGGCTTCCGGCGCCTGCAATGGCGGATTGCCGCCTGGACGGCGATGATCCTGCTGTCGGTCCAGATTGGCGGCCTGTTCCTGTTCGAGCATGTTGGGCGCAGCAGTGCGCTGCAGGAGGTCAAGGTGCAACTCGACACCGGCGACCGCGTGCTCGATCGCCTGCTCGAACAGCGCAGCGCCCAGTTGGCGCAGGCGGCGCGAGTGCTCGCGGCCGACTTCGGCTTCCGTGAGGCTGTGCTGACCGGTGACGCCGACACTGCAGCCTCTGCGCTCGAGAACCACGGCTCCAGGATCGGTGCCAGCCTGATGTTGCTCACTGGGCTGGATGGCCGCGCGCTCGCCGCTCATCCCGCTGGGGGCGACGCGTTTGCGCAGCGCCTTGCGCGCTTCATCGCCGATGCGCAGGCGCGTGGCGCAGCGACGGGTTTCCAGGTCGTGGGCGACAGCGTTTTCCAGTTGGTCGTGGTGCCGGTCATGGCGCCGGTGCCGGTCGCCTGGGTGGCGATCGGTTTCGTCGTAGACGAGGCGCTTGTGCACGACCTCAAGCGGGTAATCGGGCTAGACGTGAGTCTGGTGCGCGGTCGTGAGCTTGAGGCAGCGCTGGTGGCCAGTACCCTGCCGACAGACGTCGACGCTGCGCAACTGCTTGCCGATGCGGGGCGTGGCATGCTTGTCGGCGGCTTCGAGTACGCCGGCCTGGTGCGCGACCTCGATCCACTTGCCAGCGAGCGTGTCTTCGCCGTGCTCCAGGTCTCGCTCGAGCGTGCGCTCGAACCCTGGGAGCGGCTCTATCGCGAGTGGTCCGGGCTGACGGTCGCAGCTACTGTCGCCATGCTGCTGGCCAGCATGTGGATGGGGCGCACGATCGCGTCGCCGGTGACCCGGCTTGCCGAGTTCGCCCGGCGCGTCCGTGTCGGCGAGTATGCCGCCCCGCCCATGGTGCGGCGCGAGGACGAGATTGGCCGACTCGCCACGGCCTTCGCCCTGATGACGGAGGCCATCGCCAGCCGCGAGGCGCGCATCTCCGAGCTGGCCTACCGTGACGTGCTGACGGGGCTGCCCAATAGGGTGCAGTTCGTCGAGTCGCTCGATCGCTTCGTGCGCAGCTTCGGGGAGCGTGGTGAGCGTCTTGCCGTGCTGACCCTGGATATCGACCGCTTCAAGCTCATCAACGATTCCCTGGGCCACGATCTGGGCGACCAGGTGCTGCAGGAGGTCGGTCGTCGCCTGCAGCATGCAGGCATGCGCCGGCGCGACCTCGCGCAAGGCCTGCAGGACGAGGCCAACGCATGCGCGCGGCTGGGCGGGGACGAATTTGCGGTTCTCGTGCCCGGGGCGGACGCCGTGGCTGCCAGGGTTGTGGCCGAGCGTATCGCTGCCTTGCTCGAAGCGCCGATGAACGTGCAGGGACAGCTGGTCGATGTGCGTGCGAGCATCGGTATCGCCCTCTACCCCGATCATGGCAACGACGCCGGCGAGTTGATGCGGGGCGCGGATGTCGCCATGTACAAGGCCAAGCAGGCCCATGCCGGTCATGCCATATACGACCCGGCGCATCATGGCCGCAATGCCGCCCGCCTGTCCTTGCTCACAGAGTTGCGCCAGGCCGTCGAGGGCGATGAACTGGTGCTCTACTACCAGCCCAAGCACGCCTTCCGCTCGTCAGCCATGCTCAGTGTGGAGGCGCTCGTGCGCTGGGTTCATCCCAAGCGTGGCTTCGTGCCGCCGATGGAGTTCATCCCGTTTGCCGAACAGACCGGCTATATCAGGGCGATCACGCTGTGGGTGCTCGAACGCGCAGTGCGCCAATGCGCAGCGTGGCGGCGCGCGGGGAGGGCAGTGCATGTCGGCCTCAATCTCTCGGCTCGCGACTTGCTGCATCCTGAACTGCCGGATCAGTTCCGCGCCATGCTTGAGCATCACGGCTGCGAGGCGCGCTGGATAACGCTCGAGATCACCGAAAGCGCGGTGCTGGACGATCCGCGCAAGGCGCTGGCAACGCTCGAGCGCCTGCACGCCACCGGCTGCCAGCTTTCGATCGACGACTACGGTACGGGTTACTCATCACTCTCCTATCTGCGTCAGATGCCGGTCCAGGAGCTCAAGATCGACCGCAGTTTCGTCATGAATCTCACCACCCGGCCTGGCGATGAGCTGATCGTGCGCTCTACGATCGAGCTCGCGCACAGTCTGGGGCTGGTGGTGACGGCTGAGGGTGTGGAAACCGAGGAGATCCTCGTGCGTTTGGGCGAGCTCGGTTGTGATCTGGCGCAGGGCTATTTCGTCTCCAGACCGGTTGATGCCGCAGGGCTCGAGGCCTGGATGGACCATTCGCCTTGGGCGCGTGGCGACCATCCGTCCGGCACTGAGCCGACGAATTGCGCGTGACCCGCAGGTCTCCCACCTAGGGAAAACGTGGCTTAACCTTTTGCTTCCGTTGGCATAGCCTCGGCCTTTGTCCTACGGCGCAGCGAAACGGAACACCGGCACGCCTGCCGTTGTACTCCGGCCATGGCCTTCGCTGCGTCCAGTCCAATGAGCGGGGGGATAGACATGGAAAAGCGCGAGCAGAGCAGGCTGGGCGGATTGATCGACGCGGTCGTCGAGCAGATCGATGCCCGCCTGCCAGCGGATCAGGCCGCGGCGGTAGGCACCTTTGCGGCGCGCTTCTTTGCGCAGGTGGATCCGGACGATCTCGAGGACCTGCCGCTCGCCGACCTCTACGGCGCGGTGCTCAGCCAGTGGCACTTCATTTCCCAGCGCACCGGGGGCAGCAGGGTGCGGGTATCGAACCCGCGACTCGATGAGCAGGGCTGGGAATGCCCGCACACGGTAATCGAGATTGTCGGTGAGGACATGCCCTTCCTGGTGGACTCGATCACCATGGAGGTGGCGCGCCAGGGGCTGACGCTGCATCTCATCATTCATCCGGTCATGAACATCCAGCGCGATGCGCAGGGGCGACTGCAGCACGTGCGCGAACGTGGTGAGCAGGATGAGGGCGCATGTCTGGAATCGATCATGCACCTCGAGGTGGACCGGCGCAGCGACCCGGCGGACCTCAGTGCGCTGCAGCAGGGTTTGGAGCATGTCCTGGCCGACGTCCGCGCTGCAGTCGGCGACTGGCCGGCGATGCGTAGCCGCCTGGGCGAAATCATTGACGGGCTGGCCGCTTGCCCGGCAAGCGTGGACGCTGCCGAGGTCGATGAGGTGCGCGCATTCCTCGAGTGGCTCGCTGCGGACAATTTCGTGCTTCTCGGGTGCCGCGATTACAGCCTCGTGGGCGGTGACGACGGCCATGAACTGCATGTGGTGGCAGGTTCGGGGCTGGGGCTGCTCCATGGAGACGGCGAGGAAGGCGCCTCGCGCTCGTTCGCCGCACTGCCTCCACAGTTGCGCGCGCAGGCGCACCTGCCCAAGCTGCTCACACTGACCAAGTCCAACTCGCGCTCGACTGTGCATCGACCGGGTTACCTCGACTTCATCGGCATCAAGGCCTTCGACGCCGAGGGGCGGGTGACGGGCGAGAGGCGGGTCATCGGGCTGCTGGCGTCCACCGCTTACAGCAGCAGCCCCCGGCAGATCCCGCTGCTGCGGCGCAAGATCGACGCGGTGTTCGAGCGTGCCGGCCTGCTACCCGGCGGCCATGCGGCCAAGGCATTGATGACCTTGCTCGAGCGCTACCCGCGCGACGAACTGTTCCAGATCTCGCCCGACGAGCTCTACAGCCACGCAATGGGCATCCTGCGCCTGGGAGAGCGCCTGCGCACCCGCCTGTTCGTGCGTTGCGACCCCTTCGCGCGCTATGTGTCCTGCCTGATCTACGTGCCGCGCGAGCACTACAACACCGATCAGCGCAAGCGCATGCAGGCGGTGCTCACCGAGGCCTTCAACGGCGTGTCGTCCGAGTTCGACGTGCAGTTCTCCGACTCGGCGCTGGCGCGCATCCTGATCACGGTGCGCACCCCCGACGGCAACATCCCGCCCTTTGACACCAGGGAGCTCGAGCAGCGCCTGATCCGTGCCTCGAGGCGCTGGGAGGACGAACTCCAGCAGGCGCTTGTCGAACAGTGCGGCGAGGAGCGCGGGCTGGCACTGATGCGCCGCTACGGTCCGGGCTTCCCGGCCGGATACCGTGAGGACTACTCGCCGCGCATGGCAGTGTTCGACATCGAGCAGATCGAGGCCCTGGCCGACGGCGATGCACTCGGGCTCAACCTCTACGTTCCGCTCGAGGCGCCGGTAGGCCGCCTCAACCTGCGCCTGTACCGCCTGGACGGTCCGGTTCCGCTGTCACAGAGCCTGCCCATGCTCGAGCGTATGGGCGTCAAGGTGATGGACGAGCGCCCGTCCGAAATCGAACGCCAGGACGGGCGCACGGTCTGGCTGCACGATTTCGGCCTTAACTACGTTGGCGCCGAGCGCCTGGATATCCATGTCGTACGCCCGCTGTTCCAGGACGCTTTCCTGCGCGTCTGGCGGGGAGAGGTCGAGAACGACGACTTCAATCGCCTTGTCCTGCTCGCCGGGCTGTCGTGGCGTGAAGTTGCCGTCCTGAGGGCCTACGCTAAGTACATGCGACAGGCCGCATTCACTTTCAGTCTCGCTTACATGGAGCAGACGCTTGCCGCCTATCCGCAACTTGCACGCGCCCTGTTCGAGTTGTTCCGCATGCGCTTCGACCCGGTCGCGACAGCTGACCGAGATGAGCGCTGCGCTGCGCAGGTCGCCGCCATCGAGACCGGCCTGGCCAGTGTCGCCAACCTCGATGAGGACCGTATCCTGCGCCAGTTCCTGGCGATGATCCTGGCCACGCTGCGCACGAACTGGTTCCACCGCGGCACGGATGGGCAGCCCAAGTCCTACACCTCGTTCAAGCTGTTGCCGGCCAGGATTCCCAACCTGCCGCAGCCGTTGCCGATGTTCGAGATCTTCGTGTACTCGCCCCGCTTCGAGGGCGTGCACCTGCGTGGCGGCAAGGTGGCGCGCGGCGGCCTGCGCTGGTCGGACCGCATGGAGGACTTCCGCACCGAGATCCTCGGTTTGGTCAAGGCGCAGATCGTCAAGAACGCGGTGATCGTGCCAGTGGGGTCCAAGGGCGGCTTCGTGGTCAAGTGCCCGCCGGCCGAGGGCGGGCGGGAGGCGCTGGTGGCCGAGGGGGTGGCCTGCTACCGCAACTTCCTGCGCGGCCTGCTCGATGTCACCGACAACCTGGTGCAGGGCCAGGTCGTACCGCCGGCCGAGGTGGTGCGCCACGATGAGGATGACCCTTACCTGGTGGTCGCGGCCGACAAGGGTACGGCCACATTTTCCGACTACGCCAACGAGGTTGCGGCCGAATACGGCTTCTGGTTGGGCGATGCCTTTGCTTCCGGCGGCTCGGTGGGTTACGACCACAAGAAGATGGGCATCACCGCGCGCGGCGCCTGGGAGGCTGTCAAGCGCCACTTCCGCGAGATGGGGCGGAACATCCAGGAGGAGCCGTTCACGGTGGCCGGCATCGGCGACATGTCGGGCGACGTGTTCGGCAACGGCATGCTGCTGTCCCGGCAGATCCGCTTGGTCGCCGCCTTCGACCATCGCCACATCTTCATCGATCCCGATCCAGACCCCGCGCAGGGCTGGCAGGAGCGCGCACGCCTGTTTGCGCTGCCACGCTCGAGCTGGGACGACTACGACAGGGCGTTGATCTCGGCCGGTGGCGGCGTCTGGCCGCGCAGCGCGAAGTCGATCCGTCTCACCGAGCAGATGCGCACGGCGCTCGACGTGCAGGCCGAGAGCCTGACCCCGACCGAGCTCATCCGCGCCATCCTCTGCGCACCGCTCGACCTGCTCTACAACGGCGGGATTGGCACCTACATCAAGGCTGCCGGCGAGTCCGATGCGTCGGTCGGCGACCGCGCCAACGATGCGGTACGCGTCAACGGGGGCGATCTGCGCGTCAAGGTCTTCGGCGAGGGCGGTAACCTGGGGGCGACCCAGCTCGGCCGCATCGAGTTCGCCCTCGGTGGCGGGCGGGTCAATACCGACGCCATCGACAACTCGGGCGGGGTGGATTGCTCCGATCACGAGGTCAATATCAAGATCCTGCTCGGCGGCGTGGTTGCCGAGGGCGAACTCACCCTCAAGCAGCGTAACCAGTTGCTCGCCGACATGACCGAAGAGGTCGCCGCGCTGGTGCTGCGCGACAACTACGCGCAGACACAGATCCTGTCGGTGACGCGCAGCCGTGGCGCGGCGCTGATCGACGAACAGGCGGACTTCATGCGCCGCCTGAGCCACGCCGGCAGGCTCAACCGCAAGCTCGAGTTCCTGCCCATGGATGAGGCGCTGCAGGAGCGCAAGGCCAACCGCATCGGCCTGGTCACGCCCGAGCTGGCGGTGCTGCTGGCGTACAGCAAGATCGAGCTCTACGACGAGGTGCTCGCCTCCGACGTGCCCGAGGATCCGTACATCCGTACCGCGCTCGAACGCTACTTCCCCGTGCCGCTGCGTGAGCGCTTCGGTGCGCAGATCCAGGCCCACCCGCTGCGGCGCGAGATCATCTCGACGCACGTCGTCAACAGCATGATCAATCGTGTCGGCCCGACCTTCGTCAGCCGGCTCAAGGCCGAGCTGGGCGCTTGCGCGCCCGACATCGTGCGTGCCTACATGGCGACGCGGGAGGTGTTCGGCCTGGTCACGCTGTGGAGCGATATAGAGGCGCTGGACAATCGCATCCCCAACACGGTGCAGATCGAGCTGATCAACGAGTCCGAGCGCCTGGTTCAGCGCGGCACGCTCTGGTTCCTGCGCCATCGCCAGTGGCTGGTCGATCTGCAGGCGACGCTGGCGCACTTCTCGCCGGGCGTGGCGACGCTCGCCGGCGGGCTGGCCGGCTACGTCGGCAGCGCCTACCGCAGCGAGCTGGAGGCGTCGATCGAGCGCAAGCAGGAGCAGGGCGTTCCCATGGATCTCGCCTGCCGTGTCGCTGCGCTCGACGAACTCTACTCGGCACTGGACCTGGTCGAGGTCGCGGTCGAGAGTGGACGCGAGGAGGCGGTGGTGGCGCGGGTGTATTTCGGCCTGGGTGGAGAGCTGGATCTGCACTGGCTGGGGGGGCAGATCTCGGCCCTCAATGCCGATACACGCTGGCAGACCCTGGCGCGCGGGGCCTTGCGCGGTGATCTTTCCGCGCTCGCGCGTGCGCTTGCCAGCGACGCGCTGCGGCTCGCCCCCGATGAGCAGGAGGTTGCCACGATCATCGCCGCCTGGCAGGCCAAGAACGCAATCCCGCTCGAGCGCTACCGCCACCTGGTCGCCGAGGTGCACGCCGCACCCAGCATCGACATGGCCATGTTGTCGGTGTTGCTGCGCGAGTTGCGTGGCATGAGCTGATCGGAGGCCACCGGCCGCGCATGCGGCCGGTGGCGCGGTGGCGGCTGCACGCCCAGACCAGCATGCAGTGCTTCGTGCGATTGTCCCCTGTCGAGTGCGCCGCCTGCTGACGCGGTTCGGGTGCATCGGTTATCATCGCGCTTTCCCGCAGCACATCTCCCATGACCAAATACGTCTTCGTTACCGGCGGTGTCGTGTCCTCCCTGGGCAAAGGCATCGCGGCCGCCTCATTGGGGGCGATCCTCGAGTCCCGTGGCATCAAGGTCACGCACCTCAAGCTGGACCCCTACATCAACGTCGATCCGGGCACCATGAGCCCGTTCCAGCACGGCGAAGTCTTCGTCACCGAAGACGGCGCGGAAACCGACCTCGACCTCGGCCATTACGAGCGCTTCACCAGCGCCAAGATGAGCAAGCGCAACAACTTCACCACCGGCCAGATTTACGAGTCGGTGCTCAAGAAGGAGCGTCGCGGCGAGTACCTGGGCAAGACCGTGCAGGTCATCCCGCACATCACCGACGAGATCAAGGCCTACGTCAAGCGCGGTGCCGAGGGTGCCGACGTGGCGATCGTCGAGGTCGGCGGCACGGTGGGCGACATCGAGTCGCTGCCCTTCCTTGAGGCCATCCGCCAGATGGGCTTCGAGGAAGGCCGCCATGGCACGTGCTTCATCCACCTGACGCTGCTGCCTTACATCCCGACCGCCGGTGAGCTCAAGACCAAGCCGACCCAGCACTCGGTCAAGGAGCTGCGCGAAATCGGCATCCAGCCCGACATCCTGTTGTGCCGCGCCGACCGTTCGATCCCGGTCGATGAGCGGCGCAAGATCGCGCTGTTCTGCAACGTGATGCCGGAGGCGGTCATCGAGTGCCTGGATGCCGACTCGATCTACAAGATCCCCGGCATGCTGCACGACCAGATGCTCGACCAGATCGTCTGCCACAAGCTCGACATCCTCGCCCGTGCGGCCGACCTGTCGGTGTGGGAGAAGCTCATCCACGCACTCGAGAACCCGAAGCAGACTGTCAACGTCGGCTTCGTCGGCAAGTACGTCGATCTCACCGAGTCCTACAAATCGTTGATCGAGGCGCTCAATCACGCCGGCATGCACACCGAGTCGAAGGTGAAGATCCACTACATCGACTCCGAGGACATCGAGCGCGATGGCTGCAGCGTGCTCAAGGCCATGGACGCCATCCTGGTGCCGGGCGGCTTCGGCAAGCGGGGTACCGAGGGCAAGATCGCTGCGATCCGCTATGCGCGCGAGAACAAGGTGCCCTATCTGGGTATCTGCCTCGGCATGCAGCTCGCGGTGGTGGAATTCGCCCGCGACGTGGCGGGCCTGGAGGGTGCGCACTCGACCGAGTTCGAGCGCGACACCAAGCACCCTGTCATCGGCTTGATCACCGAGTGGAAGGATCGCAGCGGCAAGATCGAGAAGCGCAGCGAGGAATCCGACCTCGGCGGCACGATGCGCCTCGGTGGCCAGGTCTGCCAGCTCAAGGAAGGTACGCTGGCACGCGACATCTACGGCGCGGCTGAGATCATGGAGCGCCACCGCCACCGTTACGAAGTCAACAATACCTTGCTCGCCAAGCTCGAGGACAAGGGGCTGGTGGTGTCGGGCCGTGCTCCCGTCACCGATCTGTGCGAGATGGTCGAGTTGCCCGCCGACGTCCACCCCTGGTTCGTCGGCTGCCAGTTCCACCCCGAATTCACCTCCAACCCGCGCAAGGGCCATCCGCTGTTTACCGCCTACGTCAAGGCGGCAATCGCGCGCAAGCAGGCCGCGGCCTGAAGGAGCGAAGCATGAACCTCTGCGGTTTCGAAGTCGGGCTCGACAAGCCGGTGTTCCTGATCTCCGGCCCCTGCGTGGCCGAGTCCGAGCAGATGTGCCTGGACATCGCCGGCCAGATGAAGGAGATCTGTGGCGAGTTGGGCATTCCCTACATCTTCAAGGCGTCCTACGACAAGGCCAACCGCAGCTCGGGCAAGAGCTTCCGCGGCCACGGCATGGACGCTGGCCTGAAGATGCTCGAAGCGGTCAAGAAGCAGCTCGGCCTGCCGGTGTTGACTGACGTGCACACGATCGAGGAGATTCCGGTCGTTGCATCGGTGGTCGACGTCCTGCAGACGCCAGCCTTCCTGTGCCGCCAGACCGATTTCATCCACGCCGTAGCTGCCAGCGGCAAGCCGGTGAATATCAAGAAGGGCCAGTTTCTCGCCCCGGGCGACATGAAGAACGTCGCCGACAAGGCGCGCGAGGCCAATGGCGGTGCAGACACCATCATGGTGTGCGAGCGCGGCGCCTCCTTCGGCTACAACAACCTCGTCTCCGACATGCGCTCGCTGGCCATCATGCGCGACACCGGCTGCCCGGTCGTGTTCGATGCCACCCACTCGGTGCAACTGCCCGGCGGGCAGGGAACGGCTTCCGGTGGCCAGCGCGAGTTCGTGCCGGTGCTCGCGCGCGCCGCGGTGGCGGTGGGCGTGGCGGGTCTTTTCATGGAGACCCATCCGGACCCGGCCAAGGCCTTGTCCGATGGCCCCAACGCGTGGCCGCTGCCGAAGATGAAGGCACTGCTCAGCGTGCTGAAGGACATCGACTCCCTGGTCAAGCGCCAGGGTTTCCTGGAAACCGCTCTTTGAGAACAGGTCTGGAGGGCGTGCGGTATCGCACTTGCTGATGCGGGCTATCGCGCGGTGGTGCCCACGAGGCACCGTTTGCGCGGCAGCATGTGCAGCCCGTGATCAGCGCCCTCTGCCGATCGTACCGAGTATCCCCGTACTGCAACAGGACAAAACATGAGTGCAATCGTTGATGTGATCGCCCGCGAGATTCTGGACTCCCGCGGTAACCCTACGGTCGAAGCCGACGTGCTGCTGGAATCCGGCGTGATGGGCCGCGCTGCGGTGCCGTCGGGCGCCTCCACCGGTTCGCGTGAAGCGATCGAACTGCGTGACGGCGACAAGTCGCGTTTCCTCGGCAAGGGCGTGCTGCGCGCGGTCGAGAACGTGAACACCGAGATCGCCGAGGCGATCATCGGGCTTGACGCCGAGGAGCAGGCCTTCATCGACCGCACCCTGATCGAGCTCGACGGCACCGAGAACAAGTCGCGCCTGGGCGCCAACGCCATGCTGGCGGTGTCGATGGCGGTGGCCAAGGCCGCCGCCGAAGAGGCCGGCCTGCCGCTGTACCGCTACTTCGGCGGTTCGAGCCCGATGGTGATGCCGGTGCCGATGATGAACGTCATCAACGGTGGCGAGCACGCCAACAACAGCCTGGATATCCAGGAATGCATGATCATGCCCGTCAGCATGGGCAGTTACCGCGAGGCGCTGCGCTGCGGCGCCGAGATCTTCCAGCATCTGAAGAAGATCGTCGATGCCAAGGGCTACCCCACCACGGTCGGCGACGAGGGCGGCTTCGCCCCCAACGTTTCCGGTACCGAGGAGGCGCTCAACCTGATCCAGGAGGCCATCGTCGCCGCTGGCTACGTACCGGGCCAGGACGTGCTGCTGGCGCTCGACTGCGCCGCCAGCGAGTTCTACAAGGACGGCAAGTACGAGCTCAAGGGTGAAGGCCTGTCGCTGAGCGCCGAGGGTTTCACCGACTACCTCGAGACCCTGTGCGACAAGTTCCCGATCGTGTCGATCGAGGACGCAATGGCCGAGGGCGACTGGAACGGCTGGAAGATCCTGACCGAGCGTCTTGGCAAGCGTGTGCAGCTGGTGGGCGACGATCTTTTCGTCACCAACACCAAGATCCTCGCCCAGGGCATCGAGCAGGGCGTGGCCAACTCGATCCTGATCAAGATCAACCAGATCGGCACGCTGACCGAGACCTTCGCCGCCGTCGAGATGGCCAAGCTCGCCGGCTACACCGCGGTGATCTCGCACCGCTCGGGCGAGACTGACGACTCGACCATTGCCGACATCGCCGTCGGCCTGCGCGCGATGCAGATCAAGACCGGCTCGCTGAGCCGTTCGGACCGCATCTCGAAGTACAACCAGCTGCTGCGCATCGAGGAAGATCTCGGCGACACCGCCAGCTACCCGGGCAAGCGCGCCTTCTACAACCTGCGCTGAGCAGGTGGCTGACGATGCCGGCGGCGAGTCCGCCGGCTTTTTCATGCGCGCCGGCCGCGGCCGCCCGCATCCTGCGGCAGCGGCCGCGATGCGCCCGATGTTGCATCCATCACGGTCTTCGTTCCGGCCCCCGTTCTCGCAGCCCATCGTGCGTTCCTTCCCGACCTACCGACTCCTTTACCGATGCGCTGGCCGATCCTGATCCTGATCGCACTCGTGGTCCTGCTTCAGTATCCGCTGTGGCTGGGCAAAGGAGGGTGGCTGCAGGTCTGGGAGACCGATCGCCAGCTGCAAGCGCAGCGCGAGGAGAATCTGCGCCTCGAGCAGCGAAATGCCAGCCTCGAGGCCGAGGTCAATGACCTGAAGTCGGGCAACGAGGCGATCGAGGAGCGTGCGCGCTTCGAACTCGGTCTGACCAAGCCCGGCGAAATCTACGTGCACACGCCGCGGCGCTGATGCGCCCGGTGTGGCGGGTGTGCGTCAGCAGCCGGTCACAGCGCAAGCCGGCGCGTCGCTGCGGGCGAGGCGGTCGGGCCCTGAGACGAGTGTGCGCGCACCGTCCACCCGCGCCGCGAAGTAGCGGTTGTCCATTCTGTCCACCCGTACCCGGCCCCGGCTTGAGGGGGCATGGATGAAGCGCCCGTCACCGATGTAGACGCCCATGTGCGAATGGCGGCGCTGCATGGTGTTGAAGAAAACAAGGTCGCCCGGCTGCAATTGACCGAGTGCGATGGGGCGGGTGCTGTCGGCGATCTGCGCCGCGTTGTGGGGCAGGCGATGGCCGCTGATGTTCTCGACGATGTAGGCGACCATGCCGCTGCAATCCAGACCGGCTTCCGGATTGCGTCCGCCGAACTGGTAGCCGGTGTCGAGCAGGCCAAGGGCGAACAGGACCATTTCGCGCGCCTGTTCGTCGTCAGCGAGCGTGAAGAAGCGTGCGTCGGGTACGCTGGGCCGCTGTGGAGCCTGGGCGGCGGGCGGCGGTTTGGTGGACGTGCCGCAGCCTGCAAGTGCGGCTGCGACAACGGTCATGACGGCTAGCGTCGCAGCGCGCAGGCGCGATGCAGGGCGGGACAAGGTGGCTTGCATGGCGCAAAGATACGCCACAGCCTTGCACCGGGTCCAGCCCAGTTCACGGAATGCCTCAGTCGAGGAGCTCGATCTTTCCGTTCACGTTGATCGAGACGAGGCTCTCGCCGCCCTCCATCGGTGCTGGCGCGGCGTCGGCGAGCATCGCGGCGGCGCGCATGCGTGGCATCACCGGAGGGTAGTGGCCGCTGTCGCCGATCGACAGGCTGGCAATCCGGTAGCGCTTGCCAAAGCTGTTGGCGATCAGTGCGGCGCGGCGCTCGAAGGCACGCAGGGCTGCCACCGTGGCCTCGTCGACCGCGGCCATGCGGGTGTCCGGTGCGGGCTGCATGCTCAGCTGCGAGAGCGCAAGACTGCCCTGAAGGGTGCCGACGAGTTCTGACATCGCCCCCAGATTACGGCTCTCGAGATGGATCTCCGAGCGCATCCGCCACGACTCGATACGGCCTTGTCCGTCCTTTGCGTAGACCGGCCAGGTCGATACGTTGCCCGACTTGCTGGTGACGTCGGCATGTGCGCTGGCTGTCTGCAGGGCCGCGGCTATGTGGCGATTGACCTCGCGTGCCACCGCGCCGGGGTTGGGGCCGTGGTGCTCGGCGTACAGCACTGCCACCGCAAGGTCGTTGGCCGCCGGCTGGCTGGCCTCAGCCGAGAATTCGATGATCTGCGCGCGCCCTGTGCCGTCCGCTTCACTTGCGAGGGCTGCTGTGCCTGCCAGCGTCAGGGTGGCTGCGAGCAGGCCGCCGAGAGCGAGGCGTGCGAGTTCGGGCAGGCTGGCAGGCCGAACGGCTACGGAGCGGGCAGGGGCGGCAATGTGCCCGCTGGGGGAGAGGGGGCTGGGGCGCATGAGGCAATCTCCTTCTGATGCATTGTCAGTCCGGCGCGCACGATGCCGGCCGGTTGCACGCATTCTGTCAGGATGCGCTGCAGCCTGCAGCCCCCAGGACGTTTCAGGGCGTTGCCGGGGCGATCACGCTGGCCGGGTCGATCGCGCACAGCGCTTGTCCGTAAAGACGCGCGTTATCGACATAGTGCTGGGCGTTCCAGGCGAGATGCTCGACTTCGGCGTCGGTCAGGGTACGGATCACGCGTCCGGGTGAGCCGACGACGAGCGAGCGGTCGGGAATGACCTTGCCTTCGGGGATGAGTGCATTGGCACCGATGATGCAATTGCGCCCGATCACCGCCTTGTTGAGGATGACGGCGTTGATGCCGATCAGGCTGCCGTCGCCGATGGTGCAGCCGTGCAGCATCGCCATGTGGCCGACGGTGACGCCGCTGCCGATGGTGAGCGGTACGCCCTCGTCGTTGTGCAGTACCGAGCCGTCCTGGATGTTGGTGTCGTCGCCGATGGTGATCGGGTCGTTGTCACCGCGCAGTACGACGTTGTACCAGATGTTGACGTTGCGGCCCGCGGTCACGGCGCCGATCACCGTGGCATTGTGGGCGATCCAGCTGCCGGCTCCGAAACGCGGCTTGCGATCGCCCAGGGCATAGATGCTCATGCTTGTTCTCGCTATGTATGTCTCCAGCCGGGTGATCACGGCTGTCGGGGGGCGCATCATAGCAAGGGCACTGCAGCATGCAAACCTCCTTATCTGCTCGATGTTGCTGATCCAGCGAGGATTTTGTCCGTTCTGCGGGGGGTGCTAGGATGCGTGCCGCAAACGGAAGACCTTCATGCTCAGTTATCGTCACGCCTTTCATGCGGGCAATCACGCCGATGTGCTCAAGCACACCGTGCTGCTCGAACTGCTCGCCTACTACAACCGCAAGGACAAGCCCTGGATCTACATCGACACCCATGCCGGCGGAGGTTGCTACGCGCTTGAAAGCGAGCAGGCGGGCAAGACTGCAGAATTCGGCGAGGGCATCGGCCGACTGTGGGCGCGAGATGACCTGCCCGCGCCGCTTGCCGCCTATGTGGCCGCGGTCGGGCAGTTCAATCCGCATGGACGCCTGCTGTTCTATCCCGGCTCTCCGGCCCTCGCCATGACGCAGGCGCGGGCGCAGGATCGACTGCGACTGTTCGAGCTTCATCCGGCCGATTTCGAGTCCTTGCAGCGTACCTTCGATCGTGAGCAGGAGCGTGTGCAGGTGCGTCGCGCAGACGGATTCGGCGCACTCAAGGGGCTGTTGCCACCGCCATCGCGGCGGGCAGTGGTGCTGATCGATCCCCCCTACGAGGTCAAGGACGACTACCGCCGGGTGGTCGATACCCTGCGCGATGCACTGCGTCGCTTCCCGACCGGCACCTTTGCGGTGTGGTACCCCATGCTCTCGCGGACCGAGGCGCGCATGCTGCCCGAGCGCTTGGCCGAGCTTGGTGCGGAGAGCTGGCTTGACGTACGGTTGGCCGTGCGCAGTCCAGCCCGTGATGGTTTCGGCATGTTCGGCAGTGGCCTCTACGTGGTGAATCCACCGTGGCTGCTGCCCGAACGCCTGGAGAAGACGCTGCCCTGGTTGGTCGAGCATCTTGGGCAGGACGAAGGTGCCGGATTCGACCTCGAGCACCACATCGAGTGAGTTGAAGATGGACGACACAGCTGTCCGACCCGACTCACTGCTCGAACTGCGCGAGGCCCTGCGCCGGTTTGCCGCTGACCGTGACTGGGAGCCGTTCCACACCCCAAAGAATCTCGCCATGGCGCTGGCGGGCGAGGCGGGTGAGGTGATCGAGCACTTCCAGTGGCTCACCGCCGAGCAGTCGAGCGCGCTGCCTGCTCCTGTGCGCGCGGAGGTGGCGCATGAACTCGCCGACGTACTGCTCTACCTGGTGAGGTTGGCCGACGTGCTCGATATCGATCTAGCCGATGCTGCGCGGGCCAAGATGGCGATCAATGCCGATCGCTATCCTGTGGCGCGTGCGCGCGGCAGCGCGAAGAAATACGACGAACTCTGAGCGCGGTTTGGCTCGTGGTCGCCGTGGTGGAGCCAGGGCGCTCATCGTCCCAGCAGAAGTTCCGATTGGGGCGCTGCAAATTTTCTGAAACAATACGGCCTTTACAGTATTCGGGGTTGTCCGGTTGTGGACCTGAAGCACATCAGCGATATCGAGAAGGCAGCTTACCAAGGGCGGGGTGAGGTGTTCCGCCTTGGCATGGGCGTGCTGTTCATCGTCGGCGTCATGTTGTATTCCGCCATGCGCGGAGGCGGTGAAGGCAGCCTTACGCTGGTGGTGGCGGCGATGATCGGCGGCTACATGGCGATGAACATCGGCGCCAACGACGTTGCCAACAACGTCGGCCCGGCAGTGGGCTCGAAGGCGCTCACGCTCGCCGGCGCCCTCGTCATTGCCGCAATCTTCGAGGCGGCGGGCGCACTCATCGCCGGTGGCGAGGTGGTGAGCACCATCCGCGGCGGCATCATCAACCCCGACCTGATCGCCGATTCGGACACCTTCGTGTGGATCATGCTCGCAGCCCTGCTCGCGGGTGCCATGTGGCTCAATATCGCCACCGCGGTGGGGGCGCCGGTGTCGACCACTCACTCCATCGTAGGCGCGGTGCTGGGCGCAGGCATGGCAGCCGCAGGGCCCGGGATCGTGGCCTGGGGCACGATGGGCAACATCGCCGCAAGCTGGGTAGTGTCGCCGCTGCTGGGCGCGCTCTTTGCCGCCGGCTTCCTGTATCTGGTCAAGCGCAGCATCACCTACCAGACCGACATGGCCGCGGCGGCGCGGCGCATGGTGCCGCTGCTGGTAGGCTTCATGGCCTGGACGTTCTCGACCTATCTCATCCTCAAGGGGTTGAACAAGGTCTGGAAGGTTGGCTTCACCGGGGCCGTGATCTACGGACTGTTGGTGGGTATCGCCGTGTTCCTGCTGGTGCGTTACGTGTTGCGTGGTCGGCAGGGCATCGTCGCCAACACCAAGCAGAGCGTCAACAAGCTGTTTACGGTGCCACTCATTTTCGCAGCCGCGCTGTTGAGCTTTGCCCACGGCTCGAACGACGTCGCCAATGCCGTGGGGCCATTGGCTGCGATCGTCGATGTGGTCAGTTCGGGTGGTGAGTTCCACAAGGCAGCAGCCATTCCGACCTGGGTGATGATGGTCGGTGCGCTGGGGATCGCGCTTGGTCTGGCGCTGTTCGGGCCCAAGGTCATCCGCACCGTCGGCTCCGAGATCACCGAGCTCGACCAGATGCGGGCCTACTGCATTGCAATGGCGGCGACGATCACGGTCATCATCGCCAGCCAGTTCGGCCTGCCGGTGAGTTCGACGCATATCGCAGTGGGTGGCGTGTTCGGCGTTGGCTTCCTGCGCGAGTATCTCAAGAGCAACTACGACCGCATGCTCGCCGAGATCAAGGCTCACCATCCGGAGGGGGACCTGGCAGCGATCGAAGCATTCGTGCAGCGTTTCGAGAAGGCATCGGTCGAGGAGAAGGGCGCAATGCTGGCAGATCTCAAGGAGCGCTCGAAGGCCGCGCAGGATCCGGCCCATTTCTCCAAGGGTGAGCGCAAGGGACTCAAGAAGGTCTATCGCCGGGAGCTGGTCAAGCGTTCGCAGCTGTTGCGCATCGCCGCGGCCTGGGTCATCACGGTGCCAGCTTCGGGTCTGATGGCTGCGATCCTGTTCTTCACCATCCGCGGCATGATGCTGCAATGAGTCGCATGCTCAGCTTTCGTCTGTTGCGCGCTGCGCTCACCGTCTTCGTGCGCCCGTGACCTTAGCCGAGTTGAGTGCAGCCCTGGTGCTGGCCGGACTGGTCTGGTTCTGGTTCGATAGCCTCAAGGCGCGCGAAGCGGGGATCGAGGCGGCGCGGCGCGCATGTTTGCGCGAGGGCGTGCAGTTCCTCGACGAGACTGTGGTCGGCCGGGGGGTGCGCTTTGCGCGTAACGAGCAGGGGCATGCGGTGCTGCGTCGTGCGTTCGAGTTCGAGTACTCGCCGAGCGGCGATGACCGCTATCCGGGTGCGGTGGTGCTCGAAGGGCGAGACGTGGTGCTGGTGGATGTCAGCGCGCACCGCCTCGCGCGCCGCGCCACGGTGATCGATCTGCGCTGAAGGCGCGCTTGGCGCTTCAGGTTCGCCCGCTGTCGATGGCGCGCAGGAATTCGCTGCGCGCCTGTGCCGAGCTCTCGAATGCACCGGCGAAAGCCTGTGTCACGACCCGCTCGTCGCCGCGGCGGTCTTCGCCCAGAAGCAGGCAGAGCTGCTCCGCTTCGATGACGCAGGCCGCACCGGCCGCCTTCCCATGCGTCATCAAGGCATCGGCAATGTCACGCGTCATCCACTCCTGGTAAGTGAAACGGTGGCCGATCGCGTCGACGAGGCGGGCGATGCGGCCGAAGCCGTGCAGCCGCCCGCCTGGCAGGTAGGCCACATGGGCGAGGCCGCGGAAGGGGACGAGGTGGTGGGGGCAAACGCCGTGAACGGCAATGCCGCGTATGACCACCATGTCGCGTCGCGGATCCTCGAAGCCGTCGCCGAGCACCTCGGCAGGGTCCAGGTCATAGCCGCCGAGCAGCCGCTTTTGCCACAGTTCGCGCACGCGTGTTGCAGTACGCCCGGTGTGGGCCGTATCGGGCGCTACGCCGCAGGCCTGCAGCAGGGCCGTGACGGCGCGTTCGAAGGCGTCGGGGTCGAAGGTGCCGCTGCGCGCGATGCCGATGGAGGCCGGGCGCGGGGCGGGAGTGTGGTCGTGATCGTGGTCGTGCATGCGTGAGTCCGCTGCGATGCGTCCTTGCATCGGAGACCCGATGATACGCGCAAGCGCGCGCCGTGGAGACCGTTCAGGCGATGAAGACCGGATCGGAGAAGACCAGCGTTCCGTCCTTGCGCATCATCAGGTTGTTGGTGTTGAGGATGTCCGGCAGTACCTGATACGCCTCGACGAAGTCGGACAGGGCTTTGAGCGCCTGCTGCATGCTGTCGCTCATGGCAAGCGGATTGACGGTCAGATGGTACAGGGCGATGCGCCCCATGTCGTTGCCCAGTCTGCTCCATTGTTCGCAAGCCGACCAGTAGAAATCGATCAGGCGCTTGGCGAGCTCCGCAGCGGGCGAGCCGTCGTCGAGCGGGTAGAGCTTCTCCATCTCGATCAGGTGCAGCGGATAACCTGAAGCGGCTCGGCCGATGATGCCGTGGTCGGCGTGGACGATGGGGAAGTGCTGACCGCTCGGGCGATCCTCCGCGGTGTAGAGGAAATAGTCCGCTGGAGAGCTGCAGACCTTGTACACGCGCTCGCCGTCACCCTTGTCCAGGACGATGGAGTACTCGCCACGACCGATCTCGCGCTTGCCGTCGAGCAGCGGATGCGCCGGCACCGGATCGGGCAGCAGGATCTGCTGCCGTCCCAGTCGGATTCTGGCCGCCTCGAGATCGATCATGGCCCCTCCAAGTGCTTACGCCATGATGTTATAGCCGGCGTCGACGAAATGCACGCCACCGGTTACCAGGCGACCGGCATCGGACACCAGGAAGGCCGTGAGCGCGCCGATGTCCTCGGGGGTGACGAGTGCATGCATGGGTGCGCGCTCGACGGCGGCGGCCATCAGCCCGTCGAAGCCGGCGATACCCGATGCGGCACGGGTCATCAGCGGTCCGGGCGACACCGCGTTGACCCGGATTCCCTTGGCGCCGAGCTCCGCAGCCATGTAGCGTGTAGCCGCTTCCAGTGCCGCCTTGCACAGACCCATCACACCGTAGTTGGGGATGACTTTCTCCGAGCCGAGGTAGGTCATCGTCACCAACGAGCCGCCGCCGGCTTTTTCGAGCAAGGGTTCGGCCTTCTTGGCGAGGCGGACGAAGGAGTGCGTGGATACGTCCATCGCCAGCGCAAAGCCGTCGGGCGAGGAATCAACGACGCGCCCATGCAGATCGTCGCGCTTGGCGAAGGCCATGCTGTGGATGGCAAAGTCGAGCTTGCCGTGACGGGCGTCGATCTCGGCGAACACGGCGTCCATGGTGTCGGGGCGGGTGACGTCGAGCAGGAACACATCCTCGACACCGAGCCGGTGCACAATGGGCTCGATGAACGCGCGCGTCTTGTCGTTCTGGTAGGTGATGATGAGTTTGGCGCCGGCCTGGGCGCAGGCCTCGGCAACGCCGGTGGAAATCGACTTCTCGTTGGCGATGCCGGTGATCAGGCCGATCTTGCCTTCCAGGTTGATGAGTGGGGTCATGGTGAAGTCCTCGGTTCCGGTTTTGTGTTGTTGCACTGCAACAGTGCGCCACGTTGAGCATACTTTACACTGGAAATATGACTTTCCGTGACATTCGATACAGGCGCTTGCAGCATGCAATGAAGTATATTCCGCATTGCAGCATCCATGGATAGCGGACCCGGGCTCAGTCCCGCGGGGAGTGCAGAATGACACGCAGAGCTTATATTTTCACCGACTTCGACGGGGTTACCCACCCCTGGGGCGAAGTTGAGGATTTCCGCTGCCTGCCGCTGATCGAGGGGGTTGTGCGGGAGTATCCCGAGTCGCGCATCGTCATCGCGTCCGACTGGCGCATGCTGTTCTCGATGCAGAAGCTGCTGGCGCGCTTTTCGTCAGACGTTCATCCGCAGATCGCCGGCGCCACGCCGCACATGCTGCCCAAGAATGGCGCCGAACTGCACGGCTTGCGGGAACGTGAGGCGATGATCTGGCTGAGCCAGCATGAGCCGAACCTGCGTGATGTGGCCTGGTGTGCGATCGATGATGCGCCCGGCAATTGGTCTACGCGGTCGCGGCTGATCCTGACCGACTTCAAGCGCGGCTTTACCGCCGAGGATGCGGATGCACTGCGCCGGATGCTCGAGGGCTTCCGCAGCGGCAACACGCAGCTGCGAGACACTGACCCCCCTTCGTTCTGGGAGCGCAGCATCGCGTGACCGCGCGTGTGCTGGTTCGGCGGAGGTTTGCCTCGCTTGCCCAGCGCCGTCACAATAGGCGCCCGCAAAATTCAACCGAGATATCCGATGCCCAGTTCGCAGACCCCGTTGCCGAGTGACCCGCTGGCGGCGCTTGTCGATGGAGAAGCCCAGCGCCGGGCGGCCCACCTGGCACAGGAGGCTTTTGCGCGTGTTTTTCGCCTGAGCGTGGCTGAGCCAGATGACGTGCGCCGCCGCGGTGTGGAACAACTTCGCGGCGAACTGGCCGAGTGGGCGGGCCAGGCTGCGGACGACGAGGCGCGCGCGCTGCGTCTGGCCTTGCTGCTGGCAGGCATGGATCAGTGGGGGCTGGCGTGGACGCAGGCCTTCGAGTTGGTGGCGATACCCGGTCTGACGGAACTCATCGGTGCCTTGCGCACCGGGCTCGATGCGCAGGCGGAGGCCCGCTTCCTGCGCCATTTCGAGTCGATAGGCGCCGCTGAGCAGAACGTCATCGACTTCAAGGTGGAATTGCGCCGTGCGCTGCATCTGGCGCTGTGGCACTCGTCGATTGCCACCGAGAGCCGTGAAGAGGCCTTGCGGCTCTCCTCACGCCTTGGCGGCATGCTGCTGGCGCTTGCGCGCGAGATGCCGATTGCCGGCTGGCGACTGGTGGCCGATGCCGTCGCCTTCATCCAGATTCGCTGCCTGGCCGACAGTCTGGCTGTCGAGGGCATTGGGCAGGAGGCCACACAGGCCCTGTTTGCCGCGCTGGCACGCGAACTGCCGAAGGACGTGAGCGATCTCGTCATGGCGCACGCTACGCGTGCGGTGATTGCATGGCAGCATGCGCAGCGCGGGCCGGAGCAGGTGCACTGATGGCGCTCAAGGCAACCATCTTCAAGGCCGAGATCCAGATCGCCGACATGGACCGCGGCCATTACGCAGACTATGCGCTGACCCTGGCGCGCCACCCCTCCGAAACGGACGAGCGCATGATGGTGCGCCTGCTCGCTTTTGCGCTGCACGCGGACCCCGCTCTGGTTTTTGGCAAGGGCCTGTGCGTCGATGACGAGCCGGATCTGTGGCAGAAGGATCTGACCGGCGTCATCGAGCGCTGGATCGATGTCGGGCAACCGGATGAGCGTTGGGTGCGCAAGGCTTGCGGTCGCGCACGCGAGGTCGTCGTACTTGCCTATGGCCGGGCGCTGGAGGTGTGGTGGAGCGGCGTGCGCGCCAAGCTCGAGCGCCAGGCGGGACTGCATGTGATCGAACTGGGCCGCGAGCAGACGGCGGAGTTGGCGCGTATGGCCGAGCGCACGATGCGCCTGCAGTTCACGATCCAGGAGGGGCAGGTCCTGATCACCAACGGTCGTGACTCTGTCGTGGTCGAGCCGCGCCGGCTGCTCGGTGTCTGAAACGCCCCGGCAGCGTCTGCCCTAGGTTTCCACCGGCGTCGCGCCGTACCACGACACCCAGCCCATCACGTGCTCCGCAGGCATTGGGCGGGCAATGCCGAAACCCTGCCCGAGCCGACAGCCCAGTGCGGCCAGTGCAGCAGCATGGGCGGGGGTTTCGACGCCTTCCGCAATTGCTTCGCGGCCGAACGCGCTGGCAAGCTGGATGACGCCCTCGACGATCGCTCGGTCCTCGGCGTCGTCGAGCATGTCGATCACGAAGCTGTGGTCGATCTTGAGCTGATCGACCGGCAATTGGCGGAAATGCTTGAGTGACGCGTAGCCCGTGCCGAAGTCGTCGAGCGCGAGGCGAACGCCCAGGCCGCGACAGGCGCGCAGGACTTCGAGTGCGGACGTCATGTCGTCGAGTGCGGCTGACTCCAGGATCTCGAGCTTGAGCATGGCCGCGGTCAGGCTGGGCTGGCAGGCAAGCGCTGCGCGTACCGAATCGACGAATCCCGCCTGCTGCAGCTGGTTGGCGCTGACGTTGATGCTGACCGATACGTCGAGCCCGGCCTCGCGCCAGCGCGCGAGCGCGGCCAGTGCCTGGTCCAGCACCCATTTGCCGATGTCGATCTCCAGTTCGCTTCCCTCCGCATCGGCCAGAAACTGAGCGGGCGATAGCATGCCACGCGTCGGATGGCGCCAGCGCAGCAAGGCTTCTGCGCCCACCATGCGTGCGCTTTGCATGTCGACCTGGGGCTGGAACAGGAGCAGGAGTTCGCCGTCGCGCAGCGCTTCGGCCAGGCGGGCATGGCGTGCCCGTCTTTCCGCGAGTCCTTGCTCGATCGAGGTGTCGAAGTGCTGGATACAGTTGCGGCCGCGCTGCTTGGCACGGTACATCGCCTGGTCGGCGTGGCGCAGGAGGGTGTCGGGGTCGGCATCGTCCTCAGGGAAGAGGGTGACGCCGATACTTGCCGAGACGCAAACCCAGTCCTGTTCGATCTGTATCGGCTGGCGGATCGTATCGAGGATGCGCTTGAGCACTGCATCGCCATCCACATCCTCGAGAAGCAGTACGAACTCGTCGCCACCAAGACGGGCAACCGTGTCGCTGGCGCGCAGCAGGCCATTGAGGCGGTCGACGATCTCGACCAGCAGGCGATCGCCCGCCTCGTGGCCGTAGCGGTCGTTGACCGGCTTGAAACCGTCGAGGTCGATCACGCAGACGCCGAGCGTCTTGCCGGTGCGGTGCGCGTGGGCGATTGCCTGGCGGAGGCGGTCGTCCAGCAGGCGGCGGTTGGGCGCGCCGGTGAGCGGGTCGAAGTAGGCGATGCGGTTGAGCTCCTCCTCGTGGAGCTTGAGATGGCTGATGTCCGAGAACAGCCCGACGTGGTGCATGAGCCGCCCGTTCTCGTCACGTACGCGGCTGATCGACAGCATTTCGGCAAAGTCGCTGCCATCCTTGCGCAGGTTCCAGAGCTCTCCTTGCCAGTGGTCGTTCTCCTCCAGGGAGGCCCACATGTTGCGGTAGAACTCGCGCCCCTGGCGCCCGGAGCCGAGGACGGCGGGGTTGCGCCCCAGGACCTCCTCGCGGCTGTAGCCGGTGATGCGGGTAAAGGCCGGATTGATGTCGATGATGCAGTTGTTGGCGTCGGTGATCAGGATCGCTTCGTAGCAACTGGCGAACACACTGGCGGCGAGGCGCAGTCGCTCCTCGTCCTGCTTGCGTGCGCTGATGTCGAGCTGGGCGCCCGTCAGCAAGAGGGGAGCGCCGTGTAATGAGCGCTGCACGACATGGCCGCGGTCGTGCACCCAGATCCAGTGCCCTGCGCAGTGGCGCAGGCGCAGGTCCTGCTCATAGAAGGGCGACTCGCCGCGGAGATGCTGGTCGAGCGCTGCCTGGGCGCGAGCGAGGTCGTCCGGGTGCACCAGCTCGCGCCACTGGGCGCGATTCATCGTCGTGCGTCCTTCCTCGGCGAAGCCCATCATGCGGGTCCAGCGTGCGTCCATCACGTAGCGATCATGCCTGAGATCGAGCTCCCAGCTGGCCGCGCCGGTGGCTTCGACCACATTGCACAGGTGATGGTGTTCGAGGTCGATCTGTTCGGCGAGCGCGCTCGCCTTGCGATGGGCCCGTGAAAGCTGGGCATTGCGCTGCGTGAGCCTCGCCAGCAACAGCAGGATGGTGACAACGGCCAGGCTGAACACGAAGATCCAGACCTGAAAGCGCGCCCACACATCGCTCCAGGTGAAGCTTGGAGCGTGATCGAAGGGTGGCAGGCGAAGCTCGCGCAGCAAGGTCTCCACGCCCGAGTAGTCGGCTGGGATCGTGAAGCCGTGTATCCCCGCGGCATGAGCTGCCGGGTGGTCGGGGGGCAGCAGCAGCGCATGTGACGCGATCAACCTGATAGCGGCCTCGTCGGCATGTGGCAGTGCAACCAGCGGCCACTCGGGGTAAAGGCGTGTCGAGGTGGCGAATGGAAAGCCCGGTAGCGATTCTGCCGGGATGCGGTTCAGGATCTTCAGTGTGTCGAGGCCCTTGTGGCCTTCACGTGCCAGCTCCTCGAGCAGTCCTGTGCGGACGAAGCCGGCATCTGCACGGCCCGCGATCACCGCATCGATCACGCTGTCCTGGAACTGGTCGAGCGTACGGATGTGCAGGGCGCTGGTCCGGATGCCCGCTGCCTTGAGTTCGGCGAGCTGGGCGGCATAGGTGCCGAGGAAGTTCGCGCTGGTGGTGGCGATCCGGCGTCCTTCGAGGTCCTGGATGCCCGTCAGGTCGTCACGATCGGCGTGTGCGACGATGACGCCGCCGAAGCGATTGACCGCTTGCTCGCCGTGGCGACCAACGAGGGTGGCGATTGCGCCCGACAGCGCGTTGCCGCCGCGCAGTGCGACGAAGTGCGATGGGTTGGTGAGGACGAGGTCGAGTTCCTCACGCGCCAGGGCCTCGTGCATCTCGCCTTCGTCCAGCGCCCGCAGGCGTACGCTGTGGTCCGGCAGCCTCTCGTCGAGATACTGCGCGAACGGCGTCCATGCGGCCTCGACGACGGGCTTCGGGCGTATCGCAAAGACGCCAATGGTGAGTTCCTGCGCGCCGAGTACGGGCCCGGATGCAGCGCATGCGGCAAGCACCAGGCTCCAGAGGCGGATCGACAGGCAACTCTTCATGGGTGTCCGAGGCGTCGCGCCTGGTCTGGCGCAGGAGGAGGGGGTAAAGGGGACGAGCGGCGGCACGGCCGTTCCGCCCGGGGCGTAGAGCTTACTGCGGTATAGCCCATTTTGGGGAGTTCTAGCGCAATGGCCGGGGCTGTGCCCTCGGCAGTGGGGCGAGCACGGCTCCGTCTGCCATCAGGAAATTCCTTACCGCATGTGCGCTGCGCTCGGGGTCTTCCTGCATGAAGCAGTGACCACCGGGCAGCTCAGTGCGCTGGACGGCCGCGTTCGAAGATTCCCAGCGCAGGATGGCGCGTCGTGCAAACGGAAAGGTTGCTCGACCATGCACAACCAGCGTGGGCGTGGTGATGTGCGCGAGCGCAGGCCACAGCCGGCGCGGATAGGAGCTGAAGATCTCCGCTTCGCGCGCTGGTGTGCACTTGAGTTCGACTCCGCCGCCTGGCAGGTCGCGCAGCGCATGCTCGACGTAAGCCTGCAGTGCGTCCGCATGCCAGCCGCGAAACATGCCGCGACCATGAAGGTTGGCGCGTGCCGCGTCGCGGTCGGGCCAGTGATGGCGTCGTTTGCGCGCACGCTGGGCGAGTGCGTTGCGGCCATACAGGCCGACGACGTCGGACAGGGCCATCAGGCCGATCATTGCGGGGGGAAACAGGACGGGATCGAGCAGTACAGCGCGCGCGAACGCGTGCGGTGCGCGCGCGAGCATGAGGCAGCTGATGACGCTGCCGAAGCTGTGTCCGACGGCATGCGCGGGGACATCGCCGAACACGCCGCGTCGTGCGTTCCAGGCCTCCAGGCTGAGCTCTGCCGTCCTATTCCAGCCCAGGAAGCGTCCGCCATGATCGCTGTCGCCATGGCCCTGGACATCTGACAGGAACAGATCGAAATGCGCGGCCAGGCATTGCAGCATGGGCGCATACACCATGCCGCAATAGCCGTTGCCATGCACGAAGTGAAGCACCGGCCGCCCGCTGGGCGGGCTGTGCAGTCCGCGCAGCGTGAAGCCCGACGAGGCGTGATGCGACCAGGGTAGGAGTTCCATGCTGCGGTGCGGATGGGCCGGCTCAGTCCGGACGTCGCTTCTTGCCGCCCGCTGCAGGGGTGTGCGGCCGACCGCCGGGGCGGTTGTCGTGCTGCAGGCGATCGCCGCGCGGCTTGCTCCAGGCCGGCTTGCCTTCGCCGTATGCGGGCTTTGCACGCGGGTTGCGCGGCGCGGCATCGTTTGGCCTGCGTTCGCCTTGCCAGCTGGTGTCCTCTCGCATGGGGCGGCGCCGTTCGGGCATCGTGGCGGCTTCGGCTGCACTCAAGGCACGGATGTTCAGTGCCATCTGGCGCACGCGGGTGCGCTTGAGCGTGCCGAGCAGATCATCCGGCAGGTTCGCGGGCAGCTCGACCGTGGAGAAGTCGTCGAAGAGGTGGATCTGGCCGATGTACTTGCCTTCGATACCGCCTTCGTTGGCGATCGCACCGACGATCTCCTTGGGGCTGGCGCCGTGGGCGCGACCAACCTCGATGCGGTAGCGGACCAGCGCGCCATCTGCAAAGGCGCGGCGGCGGGCGAGGATCTCGTCGCGATTGGGGCGTTGGGTGCGTTCGCGTGGCGCACCGGTCGTAAAGTGCTCGGCTCTCGGGGCGCGGCCTTCGAAGCTGGTGGGGGCGGTAGCGATTTCCCAGCCGCGTCCGGACTGCTCGAGCTGCAGCGGGCGGTCGCGCTGCGCGAGCAGCGTCAGTGCTGCGGCAACCTCGTGGATATCGAGCTCGTTCTCTTCGATCAGGTCGTTGACGATGCCCATGAAGAAGCCGAGGTCCTCGCCGCCGATGGCATCCACGACCTGGCGCTTGAACTGCGCCACGCGCAGGTTGGTCACTTCTTCGTTGCTGGGCAGCGCGATCGGTGTGATCGGCTGGCGCGTGGCCCGCTCGATCATCTTCAGCATGCGTGTTTCGCGCGGCGCAACGAACAGGATCGCTACCCCCTCGCGGCCGGCGCGGCCGGTACGGCCGATGCGGTGTACATAGGCCTCGGTGTCGTACGGGATGTCGTAGTTGATGACGTGCGAGACGCGCGGCACATCGATGCCGCGTGCGGCGACGTCGGTGGCAATGACGATGTCCAGCGCGCCATTCTTGAGCTGCTCGATGACCCGTTCGCGCAGTCCCTGGGTCATGTCGCCATTGAGCGCCGCGGCTGCGTAGCCGCGTGCGGCGAGCTTGTCGGCGAGCTCTTCCGTTGCGATCTTGGTGCGCACGAAGACGATGGCGGCGTCGAAGCTTTCCTCGGCGTCGAGGATGCGGGTGAGGGCATCGAGCTTGTCGACGCCGCGCACCAGCCAGTAACGCTGGCTGATCTTGGAGACGGTCGCGGTCGCGGCGCGGATCTTGATCTCCTGCGGTTCGCGCAGGTGGCGGCGGGCGACGTCGCGGATGACGTTCGGCATGGTTGCCGAGAACAGCGCTGTCTGGCGCGCCTCCGGTGTGTGTTCGAGGATCCACTCGACGTCGTCGATGAAGCCCATGCGCAGCATCTCGTCGGCCTCGTCGAGGACGATGGCCTTGAGCGCATCGAGCTTGAGGCTCTCGCGCTCGAGATGGTCCATTACCCGCCCCGGCGTGCCGACGATGATGTGGGCGCCGCGCGACAACTGGCGCAACTGCACCACCATGCTCTGGCCGCCGTAGATCGGCAGCACGTGGAAGCCCTTGAGGTGATGGGCATACTTGGCGAAGGCTTCCGCCACCTGGATCGCCAGTTCGCGCGTGGGGGTGAGCACCAGCACCTGGGGACGGGCGTCGGCAAGGTCGAGCTTGGCGAGCATGGGCAGCGCGAAGGCGGCCGTCTTGCCAGTGCCGGTCTGGGCCTCGCCGAGGATGTCGCGGCCGGCCAGCAGTTGCGGGATGCAGGCGGCCTGGATGGGCGACGGCGTTTCATAACCGACCTCGGCCAGCGCCGACAGGAGGGGCGCGGGCAGGTCGAGATCGGCGAAGCGCAGGGTCGCCTCGGGGCTGGCGGATTCGGGGAGGGCAGAGTCGGTCATGGCTGTCGGGCCGCGGAGGCGGCGGTGTGCAGCAGCGCTGCGAAGTCGCGATTATCGGCGATTCTGGCGCTGCGAACGAAAAAGCGGCTCGTGGCCGCAGTGGGGCGAACCGGGGAGGTCACGGTTGGCACCCGGCGCCGGAAAAGCAAAAACGCGGCGCAAGGCCGCGTTTCGGGTGCATCGAGTGACGTCGGCGACGTCGCTTCGATTACAGCGGGCGGATGTTGGCCGCCTGCAGGCCCTTCGGGCCGGTCTTGACTTCGAATTCGACGCGCTGGTTTTCGGCCAGGCTCTTGAAACCCTTGCTCTGGATTTCGGAGAAGTGGGCGAACAGGTCGTCGCCGCCGCCTTCAGGAGTGATGAAGCCGAAGCCCTTGGCGTCGTTGAACCATTTCACGGTACCGGTTTGAGTGCTCATTTTGCGTTCCATATGAAGAATTGCGGGCTTGCGCCCCGGAGATGCAGGAACGATCAAGAAACGTAATCAGGAGGCATCAAACCGACACGCGTTCTCTTGGAACTCGCTGGGCAACCACCAGAACAACCACTGCTTGAATCGACTGCGAACGGCACGATACACGGTTTTTCGCGGATGCGTGAATTTATTTTGAGTTGCGCCGAAAGTGGCCGATGTCTTGTTCGCGCCAGTGGGTGTGCGGTGGGATAATCTGTGCTTCTCCTGATCTACGGAACTCCCATGCCCATCCAGTGGTTCCCGGGGCACATGGCGTCGGCGCGCAAGAAGGCGGCCGAGGCAATGGCTGCCATCGATGTCGTCATCGAGGTGACCGACGCGCGCCTGCCGGAAGCGAGCAGCAACCCGATGATCGCCGAGCTGCGGCGGTTTCGTAATCGTCCCTGCCTGAAGTTGCTCAACAAGTCCGACCTTGCCGATCCGGAGGTGACGCGGGCCTGGATGGCGTTCTACAACCGCCAGCCCGGGGTCAGGGCCGTTGCGATTTCGGCCAAGAGTGCGGCGGATGTCGCACGCATTCCGACGCTCTGCCGTGAGCTTGCGCCCCATCGCGACGACGGCACCAAGCCCCTGCGCATGATGATCATGGGCATACCCAATGTGGGCAAGTCGACGCTGATGAACGCTCTGCTCAAGCGCAAGGTGGCCAAGGTCGGCGATGAGCCGGCCGTGACCAAGCACCAGCAGACGCTCGATCTGGGGCCGGGCATGACGCTGACCGACACACCGGGGATGATGTGGCCGAAGATCGATTACGACGCGGATGGCTACATGCTCGCGGCCAGCCATGCGATTGGCCGCAACGCCGTCATCGACGAGGAGGTGGCTGCCTTTCTCGGCGAGATCCTGTTGGCGCGCTATGCCGACAGGCTGGCTGCGCGCTACCGGCTCGAGCGTGCAGCGGTTGCCACACTCGATGGTCCGGCGCTGGTCGAGGCGGTCGGTCGCCGGCGCGGTTGTCTCGTCAAGGGCGGTGGGCTGGACCTCGAGAAGGCGGCGCAGATCCTGCTGCAGGACTATCGAGACGGGGCGCTGGGACGCATCAGTCTGGAATCGCCCGACAGCAGGGAGGCCATGATTGCAGCGGCGATCGCCGCACGGGCGCTGGCCGAGGTGGGTGATGCGGCTGGCGGGGAGGCGGGCTAGATCCCGAAGTAACGGTCCGGGCGGTGATTGACTGCGATGACGAGATTGACCGCTGCGGCAGCCAGGATGGAGAGCGCAATCTTGTCTATGCTCAGCGCGAGCAACCCGAGCGTCATGATCAGTATGTCGGCCACCATCTGCACCGAACCCGCGCGCCAGCCGCGGCGCTTCTGCAGGTAGAGGCCGAGAATGGTGACGCCTCCCAGGCTGGCGCCATGGCGGATGAGGATCAGGATCCCGGTGCCCGCGAGCAGCCCTGCCATGATGCTTGCAAAGACCGGGTTGAGCACGTCGAAGCTCACCAGCAATGGGAGCGTCTCGGTATACAGGGCCAGTACGGCGACGGCGCAGAAGGTCTTGATCGTGAATGCCAGGCCGAGTGCGCGCAGCCCAAAGGCATAGAAGGGCAGGTTCAGGATCACGAGCGACACGCCCAGCGGCCAGTCGGCAAGGTAGTGCATGAGAAAGGACAGGCCGGTGGTGCCGCCAGTGAGCAGCGAGCTCTCGCGGAACATCACAAGGGCGAGGGCCACGAACAGGCAGCCTGTGAGCACCCCCTGCACGTCCTCGAAAAGCGTGTGGGTGGTGGGTTTTGGGCCAGGGGTACGCGAGCTGTCAGGCGGGGACGACGGTAGGGGCTGTGGTGGCGTGGGAGGCGGGTTGATCATGGCGGCGGTCCTTCGTGCAGGCGACGATGATACGACCAGGTGCAGGGATCGTGCGCTGTCGAGCCCGAACCCCTGCGCTTTGCGACCTGCTTTGCGACCCTTTGGCGCGTCGTGACGATGGCGCTTTGCTATGATGCAGGGCCGACCGTTTCCTGCTTCCCCTTGATGACCCCTTCGCACCCAGCATCGCCACACGCCATCAACGCCGACCTGCATTGTCACTCGACGGTGTCGGACGGCTGGCTGGACCCGGAGGATGTGGTGCTGCGCGCGCTCGCAAATGGCGTGGACCTGCTTGCGCTGACCGATCACGACGAGCTTGGTGGCATTGACGCTGCGGCGCGGGTCGCTTCGGCGCACGGCTTGCGCTTTGTTGCCGGGGTGGAGATTTCCGTGTCGTTTGCGGGCGAGACCATTCACATCGTCGGCCTTGGTGTGGATCACCGTCATCCCGTGCTGGTCGATGGGCTCGCGCAGCTGCGGGCAGGTCGCGACGCAAGGGCGAAGCGCATTGGCGAGGCGCTCGAGCGCGTGGGTATTCGTGATGCGCTGGCGGGTGCCCACCGCTTTGCCCGCAATCCTGCCCTGGTCAGCCGCGCGCACTTCGCCCGTCATCTGGTGGCCGCCGGCGTCATGCCCGATGTCAAGACCGTATTTGACCACTACCTGGTGCGGGGCAAGCCCGGCTTTGTCGACCATGCCTGGGCCAGGCTCGAGGATGCGGTGGGCTGGATTCGTGCTGCGGGTGGTATTGCGGTGGTCGCTCACCCGGCGCGCTACCGGCTGTCGGGCGCCGATCTCGAGCGCCTGTTCGATTGCTTCATCGCAGCCGGGGGCGAAGCGGTCGAGGTTGTTTCCGGGGCGCATACCGAGGACGAGATGCGGCGCTTTGCCAGTCTTGCCCGTCGCCGTGGCTTGCTTGCATCCCGCGCCTCGGACTTTCATGGCGCAGCCGAGAGCGCTGTTGACCTGGGGTGCTGCAATCCCTTGCCGGCCGATCTGCAGCCGGTGTGGTCGCGGCTTATGTAGGCTCGTCAGTAGCGCGCCGCCAGCGCATTCAACCGGGAGGCGGTCCTGCCGACCCCCTGCCGACCCATATCGAGCACTCTACGACAAGCACATGGCACAGTTCTTCTCCCTTCATCCCGAGCAACCTCAGGCGCGCCTGATCCGCCAGGCGGCCGAGATCATCCGCCGCGGCGGGCTGGTCGTGCTGCCGACCGACTCGGCCTATGCCCTCGTCTGCCAGATGGGCGATGCGGGGCTGCTCGAACGCATCCGTCGTCTGCGTGGCGTCGACGAGCGTCATCACTTCACGCTTATGTGCCGCGACCTGTCGGAGATCGGCACCTATGCGCGCGTTGACAATGGCCAGTACCGCTTGCTCAAGGCCACCACGCCAGGCCCCTATACCTTCATTCTCGAAGGGACCAAGGAGTTGCCGCGGCGCGTTCTGCATCCGAAGCGCAAGACGATCGGTCTGCGCGTGCCCGAGCATGCCGTCGTATCGGCCTTGCTTGCCGAGATCGAAGGGCCGCTGCTCACGTCGACCCTCATCCTGCCGGGCGAAACGCTGCCCATGAGCGATGCCGACGAGATTCGCGAGCGCCTCGAGAAGCAGGTCGAGCTCATCATCGAGGCTGGTTATTGTGGCCCTGAGGCGACGACGGTGATCGACCTCACCTCCGGGGCGCCCGAGCTTGTGCGTGCCGGGCGGGGTGCGCTCGAGCCATTCGGACTTTAGGCCGCCGCGAGGACGATCAAGCATTCCATGGATTCACTGATCCCCATCCTGGCCATCTGGGCACTGCCCGTGCTGCTGGCGATCACCTTGCACGAGGCCGCGCATGGCTACGTTGCGCGTCATTTCGGCGATCCGACCGCCGATCTGGCCGGCCGTATCACGCTCAACCCGCTCAAGCACATCGACCCGGTCGGCACCATTCTCGTGCCTGCGGGCATTCTTGCGCTGACGACGCTGTTCGGGGCGGGTGGCATCCTGTTTGGCTGGGCCAAGCCGGTGCCGGTCAATTTTGGTCGCCTGCGCAATCCCAAGGCCGACATGCTCTGGGTTGCCGCAGCGGGACCTTTCGTGAATCTCCTCATGGCTGTGGCCTGGGGGCTGCTTTTTCGTATTGCGGCAACTTCAGAGCCCGGCGCCTATACCCTGCCGATGCTCAAGATGGCCGACGCCGGCATCCAGATCAATGCCGTGCTGATGGTGCTCAATCTGCTGCCGATTCCGCCTCTCGACGGCGGCCGCATTGCCGTCAGCCTGTTGCCGAATCGGCTTGCCTGGCGCTTTGCACGGCTGGAGCCCTATGGCTTCCCGATCCTGCTTGTGTTGTTGTTCACCGGCATCCTCGGCACCATCCTGTGGCCGCTGATCGCTGGTTTCCGCTACCTGCTCTCAACCGTCCTCGGTTTCTGACCCCCATGTACGCAGAACGCGTTCTTTCAGGCATGCGCCCCAGCGGCAGGCTTCACCTCGGGCACCATCACGGTGTGCTCAAGAACTGGGTGAAGCTGCAGGAGGAGTTTCCCTGCTTCTTCTTCGTCGCCGACTGGCATGCCCTCACCACCCACTACGACAGCCCCGAAGTCATTGCCGACAACGTGTGGACCATGCTTGTCGATTGGCTCGCCGCTGGCGTCGATCCGGCGCAGGCTACCCTCTTCATCCAGTCCCGGGTGCCCGAGCATGCCGAGCTCCACTTGCTGCTGTCGATGATGACGCCGCTCGGCTGGCTCGAGCGCGTTCCGGGCTGGAAGGAGCAGCAGGAGCGTGGCGAGGGTGCCGAGCTGTCGACCTACGGCTTTCTGGGCTATCCGCTGCTGCAGTCTGCGGACATCCTCATCTATCGCGCCGACAAGGTGCCGGTTGGCGAGGATCAGGTGCCGCATGTCGAGATCACCCGCGAGCTCGCCCGCCGGTTCAATCACCTGTACGGCCGCGAGCCCGGCTTCGAGGACAAGGCCCGAGAGGCCGTTCGCAAGCTCGGTGCCAAGCGCGCGCGGCTCTACCATGATCTGCGCACCCGCTTTCAGCAGGATGGCGACGATGAGGCGCTCGAGCAGGCGAAAGCCTTGCTCGACGAGACCCAGAACCTGAGCCTGGGCGATCGCGAGCGCCTTTACGGTTATCTGGAAGGCGGCGGCAAGATGATCCTGGTCGAGCCCGAGGCCTTGCTTGCGCCGGTCTCGCGCATGCCTGGCCTGGATGGGCAGAAGATGTCCAAGGCCTACGGCAATACCATCAACCTGCGCGAGGATGCCGACAGCGTCACGCGCAAGGTGCGCACGATGCAGACCGATCCGGCGCGCATGCGGCGTACCGATCCGGGCGAGCCCGAGCGCTGCCCGGTGTGGCAACTGCACATGATCTACTCGAACGAGGACACTCTGGCGTGGGCGCAGCGTGGTTGCCGTAGTGCCTCGATCGGCTGCCTCGAGTGCAAGCAACCCGTCCTTGAAGCGATCCTCGAGGAGCAGGAGGGGCTGCACGAGCGCGCCCAGCCCTATCTTGACGATCCTGGCCTCGTTCGCAGCATCGTTGCAGATGGTTGCGAGCGGGCGCGCAAGCTCGCGCAGGAAACCATGCGCGATGTGCGTGAGGCGATGGGCCTGGATTACGGCTGATGGCGGCGCCGGGTTCCCGCGAGCGTGAGCGGCCATGAACCTGGCGCTCGATCTCGCGCCTGTCGAGGCGCAGGATGTTCTCGATTCGGTGGCGCGCATTTATGGCGAGCCCCTGCTCGAACTGCCCAAAGACCTGTATATTCCGCCCGACGCACTGCAGGTGTTCCTGGATGCGTTCGAAGGGCCGCTGGATCTGCTGCTGTACCTGATCCGCAAAGCGAATCTCGATGTCCTCGATATTCCGATGGCGCCGCTCACCGCACAGTACCTCGAGTACGTCGAAGCCATGCGGCAGAGCAACCTCGAGCTCGCAGCCGAGTACCTGTTGATGGCGGCGGTGTTGCTCGAGATCAAGTCGCGCATGCTGCTGCCGAGGCCGCCGCGAGAGGGGGCCGAGGAAGCGGATCCGCGCGCGGAACTGGTGCGCCGGCTGGTCGAGTACGAGCAGATGAAGATCGCCGCGCTGCGCCTCGATGCGATGCCTCGCGTGGAGCGCGATTTCGAGTGGGTCGGCGTGTTCGTCGCCGAGAAGCTTGTCGAGCGCCAACCCGAGGTCAGTCTGCATGATCTGCAGCTGGCCTGGCTGCGCATCATGAAGAAGGCGCGCCTGAACCAGCACCACCGAGTTGGGCGGGAGCAGCCTTCCGTGCGCGAGCACATGACGGCAATCCTGCGCAGGCTGGGCGATGGGGGCTTCGTGGTGTTCGATGCGCTGTTCGATACCGCACTCGGGGCGGCGGGGCTGGTGGTCAGCTTTCTTGCCGTGCTCGAGCTGGTCAAGGAGAGGTTGGTCGAAGTGACTCAGAATGAGGCGTTTGCGCCGATCTACGTGAAATTGGCCGATGGAACGCGAAGCGACGCCTGAGGCCTGGTTGCGAGTGGTCGAGGCAGCCTTGCTGGCCGCTACTGCGCCGTTGTCCGTGGCCAGCCTGAGGCGCCTGTTCGACGACGATCCCGGCCCGGATCTCGTGCGCAGGCTGCTTGATGCGCTGCGCGAGGAATGGGTGGCGGCTGATCGCGGCGTGGAGCTGGTGCAGCTCGCCAGCGGTTGGCGCTTCCAGACGCGGCCGCAGTATCAGGTCTATCTCGACCGCCTGAAGGATGAAAAGCCGCCGCGCTACTCGCGGGCGGTGATGGAAACGCTGGCGATCATTGCATACCGGCAGCCCGTGACGCGTGGCGACATTGAAGACATACGCGGGGTGGCGGTGTCGCCGAACATACTGAAAACACTCGAGTCGCGCGGTTGGGTCGATGTTGTCGGCCAGCGCGATACGCCCGGCCGGCCGGCCTTGTTCGCCACCACCCGGCGCTTCCTCGATGACATGGGGCTGCGCAGCCTGACCGAGCTGCCGGCGCTGGCCGAAATCGAGAAAATTATGGATCTAGTCGATGTCTCGCAAACCGAACAGGCCCCTGCGGCCGCCCACGAAGAAGAAGTCTGACGCCATCGAGATCCTCGATCGCGACCCGCGTGCCGATCGCCGCGCGGCGCGGGACGAGGAGGCGCAGCCGAGCGCGCCGGATGCGCACCTGAATGCGGACCCGCGCGGTGCGCGGCGCGCGCGTCCGGAGAGTGGGCGCGGCTCTCGTCGTCCGGACGATCCTGCGCGCAGGGCGGATGCGCACCAGACTGCCCTTGGTCAGCCTCAGCGCGGCGAACGAGCGCCACGTGGTGGTGTGTCGGGGCGGGCGCGCAATGCGCCGACCACGCTGACCGAGCCCGAGCGGCTGCAGAAGGTTCTGGCTCAGGCCGGGGTCGCGTCGCGTCGCGAGATCGAGGACTGGGTGCTGGCCGGCCGGATTTCGGTGAACGGCTTGCCGGCAGCACTTGGGCAGAAGATCGGTCCCGGCGATCGCGTCAAGGTCAATGGCAAGCTGGTGCCGCTGCGCTTTTCCCAGCGTAGTCCGCGCGTGCTCATCTACCACAAGCCCGAGGGTGAAATCGTTTCGCGCGATGATCCAGAAGGCCGGCCGACCGTATTCGAGCGCCTGCCGTTGCTACGCAAGGGGCGCTGGCTGGCGGTGGGGCGGCTGGACTTCAATACTTCCGGCTTGTTGCTATTTACCAACGACGGCGATCTGGCCAACCGCCTGATGCATCCGCGCTACGAACTCGAGCGCGAGTACGCGGTGCGGGTGCTCGGTGAGCTGACAGAAGAGCAGGCGCAGTCGTTGTGCGAGGGCATTCAGCTCGAAGACGGGCTGGCTAAATTCAACCAGCTGCGCGCCGAGGGCGGCGAGGGTGCCAATCATTGGTATCGGGTGACGATCTCGGAGGGCCGCAATCGCGAGGTGCGTCGCATGTTCGAGGCGGTCGGCCTGACCGTGAGTCGCCTGATGCGGGTCCGCTACGGTAGCGTTGAGTTGCCGGCGCGTCTCAAGCGGGGTATGTGGATGGAGATGCCGGAGGCCGATGCCTGCCGTCTTGCCGGCGTCCCCGTGCCGCAGAGTCGCGAGAGTGACGAGCGTGCCAAACGCCCGGTGAAGCTCCATCGCACGCAGCCGCGTGGCGGGGCGAAGGAGCGTTGAGCGAAACGCCGGTCGCGTTACGCGCTTTCGCCCGGTGTTCGGAAGGGCGCTGCCCGGTGCAGACCTCGTTTCACGACGGTTTGCCCGCGCGGCGCTTTGGCGCTATACTCTCGCGGCTTTGATGGATAGGTTTCCGATTGTGCGCCAGTCGTTTGCTTCGGGCGTGTTGGTCGGATGGTGGCCGTCCGTCTTGCGGTTGTGACCAGCGGTGTATTTCCTGCAGGAGCAATTGTTTGATGGGCGTTTCGCCCATTTTTTATTTGTGGCGCCGGTTATGGCGTCCATGAAGAGTGAGTAGAAGGGGCTGGGAGGCGCAATGCGTACCGATGTCGAGCAACTGATCGAGCAGGTGGTGACGGGTCTTGGATACGAGCTCGTGGATGTCGAGTTCTCTCCCAAGGGGCGTCTGCTGCGCATCTTTCTCGATATCGAGCGCGGCATCACGGTCGATGACTGCGCGACCGTCAGCAACCAGCTCCAGCGCGTGTTCGAGGTCGAGAACGTTGACTATGACCGGCTCGAGGTGTCCTCGCCGGGTCTTGACCGTCCGCTCAAGAAGCTGGCCGATTTCGAACGTTTCGCCGGCGAGCAGGCGCAGGTGCGACTGACGCTGCCGATCGGCAATCAACGTAATTTTGTCGGCGTGATCGAGGGTGTGCGTGACGGTGCAGTGGCGCTGCGCACCGAGAAGGGCGAGGTCATGCTGCCCTTCGGCGACATCGAGAAAGCACGTCTGGTACCCCAATTTTGAGACTGTGGATGTGGAGGTTTTACTGAAATGAGCCGCGAGATCCTGCTGCTTGTGGATGCCCTGGCGCGCGAGAAGAATGTCGCCCGGGACATCGTTTTTTCCGCGCTCGAAACCGCCTTGGCCTCTGCGACCAAGAAACGCATCCACGATGATGCCGACGTGGTGGTGTCGATCGACCGCGACTCGGGTGACTACACGTCGACGCGTCGCTGGCTGGTGATGCTTGATGAGGAGGTCACCAACGATGAGGCCGAGATGGGCATCATCGATGCGCGCGAGCTGCGCGCCGATGTGCAGATCGGCGACTACATCGAAGAGGAGCTCGAGCCCATCGACTTCGGTCGTATTGGTGCGCAGGCTGCCAAGCAGGTCATCCTGCAGCGCATCCGCGATGCCGAGCGCGAGCAGGTGCTCAACGACTTCCTCGATCGCAAGGAATTCCTCGTTTCGGGTTCGATCAAGCGCATGGAGCGTGGTAGCGCGATCATCGAGGTCGGTCGCATGGAAGCCGTGCTGCCGCGCGACCAGCAGATTCCGCGCGAGAACCTGCGCGTGGGCGATCGCGTCAAGGCCTTCCTGCTGCGCATCGATCGCGGCGCCCGCGGTCCGCAACTGGTGTTGTCGCGCACCGCGCCCGAGTTCCTGATGAAGCTGTTCGAGCTCGAAGTGCCCGAGATCGAAGATGGTCTGCTCGAGCTCAAGGCTTGCGCCCGCGACCCCGGCCTGCGTGCCAAGATCGCGGTCAAGTCCAACGATCAGCGCATCGATCCGATCGGTACCTGCGTGGGCCTGCGCGGCTCGCGCGTGACCGCGGTGCGCAACGAGGTCGGCGGCGAGCAGGTCGACATCATCGTGTGGTCGTCCGATCCGGCGCAGTTCGTGGTCGCTGCGCTGCAGCCTGCCGAAGTCGTGTCGATCGTCGTAGATGAAGAGGCGCATGCCATGGATGTGGTGGTGGACGAGAACAACCTCGCCATCGCCATTGGCCGCAACGGCCAGAACGTGAAGCTGGCGTCCGAACTCACCGGGTGGACGATCAACCTGATGAGCGAGCAGGAGTCGGCCGAAAAGACGGCGCAGGAGCAGCAGGGGCTGCGCGCGCTGTTCATGGAGAAACTGGATGTGGACGAAGAACTCGCCGACATCCTGATCGAGGAGGGTTTCTCTTCGCTCGAGGAAGTGGCCTACGTGCCGCTGGCCGAGATGCTGGAGATCGAAGCCTTCGACGAGGATACGGTCAACGAGCTGCGCAATCGCGCACGTAACGTGCTGCTGACCGAGGCCATCGTCACCGAGGAGCAGCTCGAGAACGTAGCCGATGATCTGCTCAATCTGGACGGCATGGAGAAGTCCCTTGCCGCCAAACTTGCCCAGCAGGGCATTCGTACCCGCGACGACCTGGCTGACCTTGCGGTCGACGAGCTGGTCGAGATGGCTGGGATCGACGAAGAAAGAGCCAAGGCGCTGATATCCGTTGCGCGCGCCCATTGGTTCGAAGAATGATGGGAGGGCAGTAATGGAACAGATGAGCGTGACCCAGTTTGCCGGCGAACTGAAGATGCCGGCCGCGGTGCTGCTCGAGCAGTTGAAGCGCGCGGGCGTGGATAAGACCGGCCCGAGCGACCTGCTTACCGAACAGGACAAGGCGAAGCTTCTGGAGTACCTGCGCCGTTCGCATGGTGATACCCAGCCCAAGGGCAAGATCACCCTGACGCGCAAGCAGACGACCGAGATCCGTGCGACCGACTCCACCGGTCGTGCACGTACCGTTCAGGTCGAGGTGCGCAAGAAGCGCACCTTCGTCAAGCGTGACGAACTGGCTGGCGATCAGCATGGCGAGGCGGCCGAACAGGTTGCTGCGGCCGAGGCGCTGCATGTCGAGGCGGTGGTCAGCGACGAACAGCCGGTGGTAGAGCCGGTTGCGGAAGCTATGGTCGCGAGTGTCGAGGTCGAGGTTGAGGCCCCGGCGCCTGTCGCCGAGCCCGAGCCCGTCGTGGAAGCGGTCGCCGAGCAGGTTGAGGTGCAGGCTGTCGAGCAGCCCGCGGCACCTCCGCAGGCGATCGAATCGCGCCCTGCTGCTGCTCCGGCGCGTGCGACCGCAGCGGCGGAAGTCAAGCCCGAGCCGGTCGCGCCGGCAGCACCGGTCGTGACTACTGTGTTGAGCAAGCCATTGCCGTTGTCCGAGATTCTGAGCGAGGAAGAAATCGCCGCGCGCAAGCGCGACGAGGATCGCCAGCGCGCCCTGAAAGAGCGCCAGGCTGCCGATCTGCGCGCCCGTCAGGAGCGCGAGGCCGCTGCGCGAGCGGCCGCCGATGCGCGCAAGGCTGAGGAAGAGGCGCGCTTGCGCGCAGAGCAGCAGAAGAAGGAAGAGGCTGCCAAGCCTGCCAAGACGACCACGGGTACGCTGCACCGTCCCGCCAAGACCGAAGACAAGCCCGCTGCACGCGACGCTCGGCGCGGTGCGCCGGCGCCTGCCCGCGAGGCTGAAGGCGCAGGCAAGCGCCGCGGTGGTCTCAAGACGCGCGGCGAGGTGGGGGCGACTGCAGGCAGCAACTGGCGTGGGGCTGGCAAGGGTGGTGGGCGTCATGGCCGCAACCAGCATGACGACCGTACCTCCTTCCAGGCGCCGGTCGAGCCGATCGTGCGCGAAGTCCACGTGCCCGAGACCATCACTGTTGCCGATCTCGCCCACAAGATGGCGATCAAGGCGACCGAGGTGATCAAGGCGCTGATGAAGATGGGTTCGATGGTCACCATCAACCAGGTGCTGGACCAGGAAACGGCGATGATCATCGTCGAGGAAATGGGCCACAAGGCGCTGGCGGCCAAGCTCGACGATCCGGATGCCTTCCTGGAGGACAGCGAGGACCACAAGGACGCTGAGATCCTGCCGCGCGCGCCGGTGGTCACCGTCATGGGTCACGTCGATCACGGCAAGACTTCGCTGCTCGACTACATTCGTACTGCCAAGGTCGCTGCCGGCGAGTTCGGCGGCATCACCCAGCATATCGGCGCGTATCACGTCGAGACGGCGCGTGGCATGGTCACCTTCCTGGATACTCCGGGTCACGAGGCCTTCACGGCGATGCGTGCGCGCGGTGCGAAGGCGACCGACATCGTCATCCTGGTGGTGGCAGCCGATGACGGCGTGATGCCGCAGACGCGCGAGGCGATCCATCACGCAAAGGCGGCGGGCGTGCCGCTGGTGGTGGCGATCAACAAGATCGACAAGCCCGATGCCAATCCCGAGCGCGTCACGCAGGAGTTGATTGCCGAAGAGGTCATCCCCGAGGCTTACGGTGGCGACACGATGTTCGTGCCGGTGTCGGCCAAGAAGGGTACTGGCATTGACGAGTTGCTTGAGGCCGTGCTGTTGCAGGCCGAGGTGCTTGAGCTGACTGCAGCGGTCGATGCGCCGGCCAAGGGCCTGATCATCGAAGCACGTCTGGACAAGGGCCGTGGCCCGGTGGCTTCGCTGCTGGTGCAGTCGGGTACGCTGCGCAAGGGTGACGTGCTGCTGGCCGGGGCGACCTTCGGCCGTATCCGCGCCATGCTCGACGAGAACGGCAAGCAGATCGATCAGGCAGGTCCGTCCATTCCGGTCGAGATCCTCGGTCTGTCCGATGTGCCCGCGGCGGGCGACGAGGCGATTGCGCTTGCCGACGAGAAGAAGGCGCGCGAGATCGCGCTCTTCCGCCAGGGCAAGTTCCGCGACGTCAAGCTTGCCAAGCAGCAGGCTGCCAAGCTCGAGAACATGTTCGAGCAGATGGCCGAAGGCGAGGTCAAGACCCTGCCGCTCATCATCAAGGCCGACGTCCAAGGCTCGCAGGAAGCGCTGGTTCAGTCGCTGCAGAAGCTGTCCACCGACGAGGTCCGCGTCAATGTCATCCATGCCGCCGTGGGTGCGATCAGCGAGTCCGACGTCAACCTGGCGCAGGCTTCGGGCGCCGTCATCATCGGCTTCAATACCCGTGCCGATGCCGGTGCGCGCAAGCTCGCCGAGAGCTTCGACGTCGACATCCGCTACTACAACATCATCTACGACGCAGTCGATGAAGTGAAGGCGGCGCTGTCGGGCATGCTGGCACCCGAGAAGCGCGAGGAGGTCACCGGCCTGGTCGAGATCCGCCAGGTGTTCACGATCTCCAAGGTCGGCTCCATCGCGGGTTGCTACGTGCTGGAAGGCCTGGTCAGGCGCGGCTCGCACGTTCGCCTGCTGCGCAACCACACGGTGCTGTGGACCGGCGAGCTCGAGTCGCTCAAGCGCTTCAAGGACGACGTCAAGGAAGTCAAGTTCGGGTACGAGTGCGGCCTGCAGCTGCGCAACTACAACGACATCAAGGAAGGCGACCAGCTCGAAGTGTTCGAGATCAAGGAAGTGGCGAGGACCCTGTAAGCGATGCCCAAGGAGTATTCCCGCAGCCAGCGCGTGGTGGAGCAGATCCGCCGCGAGCTGGCCGAGCTGATCAGGCTGGAGGTGAAGGATCCGCGCGTCGGCTTCATCACCCTCACCGATGTCGAAATCACCCCCGACTACGCCCACGCCAAGGTGTTCTTCACCAGCATGACCGGTGAAGGAGACGTGCCCGAGATCCAGCAGGGTTTGCGGCGTGCGAGCGGATTCCTGCGTCGCGAGCTGGGTCGCCGTATCCGCATTCACACCATTCCCGAGTTGCACTTCCACTATGACCGCTCGGTCGAGGAGGGCTCGCGCCTGTCCCAGCTGATCGATGCGGTGGTGAAGGAAGACGAATCGCGCCACCAGGACGCGCCCTCTGCCGACGAAACGGGCGGCGAGCACGCTGCTGGCAAGGACGACGATGACAAATCCCGCGCCTGAGGCGGCGCGGGCGCAGTCGGCGAAGCGCTCGAGACCGCCGCAGCGCAAGATCATCCGCCGCGCGGTCGATGGCGTGCTGCTGCTCGACAAGCCGCAGGGCATGAGTTCGAACGGCGCGTTGCAGGCGGCGCGTCGCCTGCTCAACGCCGCCAAGGCAGGCCACACCGGCACGCTGGATCCGATGGCGAGCGGCTTGCTGCCGCTCACCTTTGGTGAGGCGACGAAGTTCTCGCAGATGCTGCTTGACGCCGACAAGACCTACGAAGCGGTGGTGCAACTCGGCGTCGAGACCGATAGTGGCGATGCCGAGGGCAAGGTGCTGGCCACCCATCCGGTTGCCATAGAGCGCGCCGCCCTTGAGGTGGTGCTCGAGCGCTTTCGCGGCGAGATCGAGCAGGTGCCACCGATGTATTCGGCCCTCAAGCGTGACGGCAAGGCGCTCTACGAGTACGCGCGACAGGGCATCGAGATCGAGCGCGAAGCGCGTCGGGTCATGATCCACGCGTTGGAGTTGCTCGACTTCGCCGGAGAGCGGTTTTCGATCCGGGTGCATTGCAGCAAGGGAACCTATATCCGTAGCCTGGCGATGGATATCGGCGCTGCGCTTGGTTGTGGGGCACATCTGGCCGGACTGCGGCGTACCGCAATTGGTGCTTTCCAGTTGGCGGCCGCTGTCTCGCTCGAGTGCCTCGAGGCGGCCGGGGAGGGTGGGCGCGATGCCTTGCTTGCACCGGCCGACGCTCTCGTGGCCGATTTCCCGATGCTGCAACTCGACGCCGAGGCGGCACGCGGGCTGTTGCAGGGGCGCGTGCTCGCGCTGCCGGGCGCCGTGCCTGGGGCGAAGGTACGCGCCTACGGCCCGGGCGGTTTTCTCGGTCTGGCGCAATGGCAGGACGACGGGCGTCTCGCGGCGCGCCGCCTGATTGCTACCGGTGGCCTGGCCGACGACGCATGCGCATGAATTTGATTGAGTTTATGGTGCCGCTATGGGTATAATCCGCGGCTTCTGATTGGCAGAAAAACACGAGTAAAGACACACATGGCTCTTGACACCGCATCCAAGTCGCAGATCGTCTCCGACTTTCAGCGCGCCCAAGGCGACACCGGTTCTCCGGAAGTCCAGGTTGCGCTCCTGACCGCCCGCATCAACGGGCTTGCCCCCCACTTCAAGGCTCACGGCAAGGATCATCACTCCCGTCGTGGCCTGCTGAAGATGGTCAGCCAGCGTCGCAAGCTGCTGGACTACCTGAAGGGCCGTAACGCCGATAGCTATCGCAATCTGATCGAGCGTCTGGGCCTGCGCAAGTAATTGCCGTCCGTGACGAGCTACACAGCGCCGATCAGGGCGAAGTAAGCCAGCAAAGCCGGTGCGTGCCCCTGCGGCCGCGCCGGCTTTTTGCCATCTGGCCCCGCTGTGCCGGCTGCACGTCCGTGGCATCGAGTCCTCCTGTCCGGGCGGGCCGCCACAAGCAGTTGTAGTTCGCTGCATCAACCGAATAAAGGAAATCACCTTGCCTACCGCAATCAAGAAAACCTTCGCCTATGGCGCCCACACCGTCACCCTCGAGACCGGCGAAGTCGCACGCCAGGCTGGCGGTGCCGTCATTGTCAACATGGACGAGACCGTGGTTCTCGCCACCGTTGTCGGCGCCAAGGAAGCGCGTCCGGGCCAGGACTTCTTCCCGCTTACCGTCGATTACGTCGAGAAGTTCTACGCTGCCGGCCGAATCCCGGGTGGCTTCTTCAAGCGCGAAGGCCGTCCGAGCGAGAAGGAGATCCTCACCTCGCGCCTGATCGATCGCCCCATTCGTCCGCTCTTCCCCGACGGCTTCATGAACGAAGTCCAGGTCATCGTGACCGTGCTGTCGCTGAATCCCGAGATCGACTCCGACATCCCGGCGATGATCGGCGCCTCGGCCGCGCTCGCGATCTCCGGCCTGCCATTCAACGGCCCGGTCGGCGCCGCCCGCGTGGGTTATCTGGATGGCCGCTACGTCCTCAACCCCACCGCATCCGAACTGCAGAGCAGCCAGATGAATCTGGTGGTTGCCGGTACGCAGACCGCGGTGCTGATGGTTGAGTCCGAGGCGCAGGAATTGCCCGAGGATGTGATGCTGGGCGCGGTGGTGTTCGGTCACGAGCAGATGCAGACCGCGATCAACGCGATCAACGAGCTCGTCGAAGTTGCCGGCAAGCCCGAGTGGGATTGGCAGGCGCCGCCTGCGAACGAGGCGCTGATCGCCAAGGTCGGCGAACTGGCGAAGGCTGAGATGGAGGAGGCCTTCCGCATCACCAGCAAGCAGGATCGTTCTGCCCGCCTGGCAGAGATCCGCAAGCGTGTGATCGCCCAGCTTACCGAGGGCGTGGAGGGTGCTCCTTCGGTCAACGAAATCAAGGATATCTTCTTCAATCTCGAGTCCGGGATCGTCCGTAGCCGCATCCTCAACGGCGAGCCGCGCATCGACGGTCGCGACACCCGCACGGTCCGCCCGATCGAGATCCGTACCGGCGTGCTGCCGCGTACTCACGGCTCGGCGCTGTTCACGCGTGGCGAGACGCAAGCCCTGGTGGTCGCCACCCTGGGTACCGGTCGTGACGAGCAGATCATCGACGCCATCGCTGGCGAGTACAAGGAGCGCTTCCTGCTCCACTACAACTTCCCGCCGTTCTGCACGGGCGAGACCGGCCGCTTCGGCGTGACCAAGCGCCGCGAAGTGGGCCATGGCCGCCTGGCCAAGCGTTCGCTGGTCGCCATGCTGCCCAAGGCGGAGGAGTTCTCGTACACCGTGCGCGTGGTTTCCGAGATCACCGAATCCAACGGTTCCTCCTCGATGGCTTCGGTGTGCGGTGGTTCGCTTGCCATGATGGATGCCGGTGTGCCGCTCAAGAACCACGTTGCCGGCATCGCCATGGGCCTGATCAAGGATGGCAACCGCTTCGCGGTGCTGACCGACATCCTGGGCGACGAGGATCACCTCGGCGACATGGACTTCAAGGTCGCCGGTACCGAGAACGGTATCACCGGCCTGCAGATGGACATCAAGATCCAGGGCATCACCAAGGAGATCATGCACGCCGCGCTGGAGCAGGCCAAGGAAGGCCGCCTGCACATCCTCGGCTTGATGCAGCAGTCCCTCAGCAGCAGCCGTGGCGAGGTGTCCGAGTACGCGCCGCGCATGATCAACATGAAGATCAACCCCGAGAAGATCCGCGACGTGATCGGCAAGGGCGGTGCAGTGATCCGCGCGCTGCAGGAGGAGACCGGTACCGTGATCGAAATCGAGGACGACGGCTCGATCAAGATCTCGTCGGTGAGTGCCGAGGGTGCGCAGGTCGCCAAGGCCAAGATCGAGGCGATCACTGCCGAGGTCGAGGTTGGCAAGATCTACGAGGGTCCGGTCGTGCGCCTGCTCGACTTCGGCGCCATCGTGAACATCATGCCCGGTCGCGACGGCCTGCTGCATGTGTCGCAGATCGCCAATGAGCGCGTCAACAACGTCTCCGACTACGTCAAGGAAGGTCAGGTCGTACGCGTGAAGGTGCTCGAGACCGACGAGCGCGGCAAGATCCGCCTCAGCATGAAGGCGTTGCTGGGCGAGAACGCAGGCTGAGCCCGTGCGGCGACTTGATGTCGCCGTAATGCGGTCGCTTCGGAACGACAAAGGACGCCAAGGCGTCCTTTGTCGTTTGCGGGCCGAGCTCTTGGAACCGCTACTGGCGATGCAAAAGGGCGCCATTGGCGCCCTTTTGCATCGTCGTCTGTCGTGAGACTGGCTTACTTGGCGACCTGGCGCTCGCGCATTTCTTCCAGGGTCTTGCAGTCGATGCACATCGTCGCGGTGGGGCGGGCCTCGAGGCGTTTTAGGCCGATTTCGACGCCACAGCTGTCGCAGTAGCCGTACTCGCCGTCCTCGATGCGTCCGAGCGCCTCGTCGATCTTCTTGATGAGCTTGCGTTCGCGGTCACGGTTGCGCAGCTCCAGTGCAATGTCGGATTCCTGGCTTGCGCGGTCGTTCGGGTCGGCGAAGACGGTGGCCTCGTCCTGCATCGTGTGCACCGTGCGCTCGATATCCCCCATCAGCTCGCCCTTGAGCGAGCTCAGGATTTCGCGGAAGTGGCCCAGCTGCTTCTCGCTCATGTATTCCTCGCCGGCAGCGGGTACGTAAGGCGGGAATTGCTTGTGCAGTGTTTCTTCGGCCATGACTCAACTTCCGTGGATGATTGAAGGATAGGCCCGACTTAATAGCAGAATCGGCTTTCAGCAGCAAGCGTGCGGGCGTTGCCTGGGTGGCATCCTTTGCCAAGTTGTCGTGCGCGGCGGGGGCTTGATGCCCTGCGGCGCGGGGTGCCAGTGGGCCAGGGCGGCGGTGTCCCTGCCCGATGAGTCACGAGCGTGCGCAAGTCCTTGGCGGTGTGCATTTGCGGCGGACCTCTGGGCCGTCCTATAATCCTACGGTTTAGCTAACTGGATTTCTCTGTCCCATGATCCGACTCGTCGCCGGCAACTGGAAGATGAATGGCAGCCTGGCCGCCAATCGCGAATTGCTGGACGGTATCCGCAGTGTCGAAGGGGTAGAGCTTGCTGTATGCGTGCCCTATCCTTACCTTGCTCAGCTTGCGCAGCGGCCGGCGGGGCTTGAACTGGGGGCGCAGGATGTCAGCGAGCATGCCGAAGGGGCGTTCACCGGTGAGGTCAGTGCGTCGATGCTGGCCGAATTTGGTTGCCGCTATGTGATCGTTGGTCATTCCGAGCGCAGGGCTTTTTTTGGCGAGGATGATCTCGTTGTCGGCCGCAAGGCGCTTGCGGCGCTGGGGGCTGGTCTGGTCCCCATCGTTTGCGTTGGTGAGACGCTCGCCGAGCGCGACGCCGGCGCTGCCCTGGCGGTCGTGGGGCGGCAGCTTGCGGCAGTGCGCGATGTGGTCGGTCCCGAGGCCATGGCCGGGGTCGTCATCGCCTACGAGCCGGTGTGGGCGATTGGTACCGGGCGCTCGGCGACGTCCGCGCAGGTGGGGGAAGTGCATGGGGCGATCCGTCGCTGGCTCGAGGACGGAGGTGTGGCTGCCGCAGGTGTGCGCATACTCTATGGGGGGAGCGTCAAGCCGGCGAATGCGGCTGAGATCTTCGCCGTTCCGGATGTCGATGGTGGTTTGATCGGTGGCGCTTCGCTCGCCGCCGCTGATTTCATGGCGATCTGTCGTGCCGCCGCTGCGGTCTGCTGATCATTTGTTCTTGTTCGAGTTTTTGTCTTTTCAGGGTTCGTGATGGGTAATTATCTATTCTCCGTGGTGCTCACGGTTCATGTGCTGGTCGGGCTTGGCGTGATCGGTCTCGTTCTTGTGCAGCACGGCAAAGGGGCTGACATGGGGGCGGCGTTCGGTAGTGGTTCGTCCGGCAGTCTGTTCGGATCGTCGGGGTCGGCGAACTTCCTCAGTCGTACGACTGCGATGCTCGCCACGGTGTTCTTTCTCACCAGTCTGGGCTTGAGCTACCTCGCCAGCAACAAGCCTGCTGCGCCTTCCAGCGTGATGGAGGGGGTGCAGGTCGCGCCGGCTGTGGATCCGGTCCCGAGCGTGCCGGCCGATACCTCGCCCGCGCAGTCGATCCCGAAATAAAAGTAGGGTGGGCTCTTTGCGCAGTGCGTAAAAACCCTTATAATTTTTTGGCTGTCTGAACAGCGCGCCGACGTGGTGAAATTGGTAGACACGCTATCTTGAGGGGGTAGTGGCGAAAGCCGTATGAGTTCGAGTCTCATCGTCGGCACCATATTCAGGTAACGCCCGCAGTTGCGGGCGTTTCCATGCAGAGCAGCCAAAACAATAACGACGACGCGGTCTTGCAGTCGTCCAACGCAATGGGGGTTTCTGAACATGCTGGAAAGCTATTTTCCCGTATTGATGTTCATGCTCGTTGGGCTTGGTTTCGGGCTTGCTCCTGTCATTCTCGGGCGACTTCTCGCTCCCTATCGTCCTGATAGCGAAAAAAACTCCCCGTACGAATGCGGCTTCGAGGCGTTTGAAGACGCCCGCATGAAGTTCGATGTTCGCTACTACCTGATCGCCATTCTTTTCATCCTGTTCGATCTCGAGATCGCCTTCCTGTTTCCGTGGGCGACCGTTTTTCAGGAGTTCATCGCCGCTGGTGAGATCGCCTGGTTCGTTTTCGGTTCGGTGATGGTCTTTCTCGCGGTTTTGGTCATCGGTTATATCGTCGAGTGGAAGAACGGCGCACTCGACTGGGAGTAATGCATGAGCATTGAGGGCGTCTTTCGCGAAGGGTTTGTAACCACTTCGCTCGATGCGGTCATCAACTGGACGCGTACCGGTTCGCTTTGGCCCATGACTTTCGGTCTGGCCTGTTGCGCGGTGGAGATGATCCACGCCGGCTGTTCCCGTTACGATCTTGATCGCTTCGGGGTGGTGTTCAGGCCCAGTCCGCGCCAGTCCGATCTGATGATCGTGGCGGGTACCTTGTGCAACAAGATGGCGCCGGCGCTGCGCAAGGTCTACGACCAGATGTCCGAGCCGCGCTGGGTCATCTCGATGGGCTCCTGTGCCAATGGTGGTGGCTATTACCACTACTCCTATTCGGTCGTCCGTGGCTGTGATCGCATCGTTCCGGTCGATGTGTATGTGCCGGGCTGTCCGCCCACCGCCGAGGCGCTGATCTACGGCATTCTTCAGCTTCAAAACAAGATCAAGCGCACGAATACGATCGCGCGCTGACGGGTGTCATAGACATGAGTGCCAAGCTTGAACGCCTGAGCCAGACCTTGCGCGATGTATTCGGCGACTCCCTCAAGTCGCTGCTCGTCGATCGCGCAGAGCTCACCATCGAGGTCGCCGCTGGCGACTACCTGCGCATTGCGCGCACCTTGCGTGATCATCCCGATCTGCACTTCGAGCAGTTGATCGATGTTTCCGGTGTCGATTACTCGACCTTCGGCAATGGGGCATGGGAGGGCGCGCGTTTTGCCTCAGTGGCGCATCTCACCTCGATCCGCCACAACTGGCGACTGCGTCTGCGTGTCTTTGCGGAAGACGAGAGTTTTCCAGTGGTCGATTCGGTGGCCGATGTCTGGGCGAGTGCTAACTGGTATGAGCGCGAGTCCTTCGATCTCTACGGCATCCTGTATGCCGGCCACCCCGATCTGCGCCGCATCCTCACCGATTACGGTTTTGTCGGACATCCCTTCCGCAAGGATTTCCCGATTTCGGGTTACGTCGAGATGCGCTACGACCCGGAGCAGGGCAGGGTCGTCTATCAGCCGGTGACCATCGAGCCGCGCGAGAACACGCCGCGCATCGTGCGCGAAGAGAACTACGGGGACGTCGGCCATGGCTGAGATCCGCAACTACACAATCAACTTTGGCCCTCAGCATCCGTCCGCGCACGGTGTGCTGCGTCTCGTGCTCGAACTCGACGGTGAAGTCGTAGAGCGTGCCGACCCGCATATCGGGCTGCTGCATCGCGGCACGGAGAAGTTGGCCGAAACCCGGACTTGGGTGCAGTCGGTTCCGTACATGGATCGTCTCGACTATGTGTCGATGATGTGCAACGAGCACGCCTACTGCATGGCCATCGAGAAGCTACTCGGTGTGCAGGTTCCGGAGCGTGCCCAGTACATCCGTGTGATGTTCGACGAGATTACGCGCGTCCTGAATCACCTGCTCAATATCGGCACGCACGCGCTCGATATCGGTGCGATGACGATGGTGCTGTACACCTTCCGCGAGCGCGAAGACCTGATGGACGCCTACGAGGCGGTGTCGGGTGCGCGCATGCATGCAGCGTACTATCGTCCGGGCGGCGTCTACCGTGACCTGCCCGACCGCATGCCGAAGTACGAGGTGAACAAATTCAAGAACGAGAAGACGGTCAAGGAACTCAACGCCGCTCGCGAAGGCTCCTTGCTGGACTTCCTCGAGGACTTCACCAATCGTTTCCCCACCTATTGCGACGAGTACGAGACCCTGCTGACCGACAACCGGATCTGGAAGCAGCGTACCGTGGGCATCGGCGTGGTGTCGCCCGAACAGGCCTTGACCTGGGGTTTCACCGGTCCGATGTTGCGCGGGTCGGGAATCGCCTGGGACTTGCGCAAGAAGCAGCCCTACGAAGTCTACGACCGCATGGATTTCGACATTCCCGTCGGCAAGAACGGCGACTGCTACGACCGTTACCTTTGTCGCATGGAAGAGATGCGCCAGTCGAATCGCATCATCAAGCAGTGCATCGATTGGCTGCGCAAGAACCCCGGCCCGGTCATCACCGACAACCACAAGGTTGCGCCGCCCTCGCGCGAAAGCATGAAGTCGAACATGGAGGAGTTGATCCATCACTTCAAGCTCTTCACTGAAGGCATGCATGTACCCAAGGGCGAAGTCTACGCCGCGGTCGAGCACCCCAAGGGCGAGTTCGGCGTATATGCGGTGTCCGACGGCGCCAACAAGCCCTACCGCCTGAAGCTGCGTGCGCCGGGCTTTGCGCATCTCGCTGCGATGGATGAGCTTGCGCGTGGCCACATGATTGCCGACGTCGTGGCCATCATCGGCACCATGGATGTGGTGTTCGGCGAGATCGATCGCTGACCGAGTCGGCGCACGCAGGAAATTGACCGATGCCGCAAGGCATCGCAGGACCAAACAAGAATCGGCAGGCTATCCGGAAGATCAAGACGACATGCTGAGCCAGGAATCGCTGCAACAGATCGATCGAGAGATCGCCAAGTATCCGCCCGAACAGAAGCAATCGGCCGTGATGGCCGCGCTGCGGATCGCTCAGGTCGAGAAGGGCTGGCTGCCCAAGGAGCTGATCGAGTTCGTCGCCCGTTATCTCGAGATGCCGCCGATCGCCGCCTACGAGGTGGCGAGCTTCTACAACATGTATGACCTTGAGCCGGTCGGTCGCCACAAGATCACCGTGTGCACGAACCTGCCCTGTGCGCTGTCGGGCGGCGTCCATGCGGCTGACTACATAAAGCACAAGCTGGGCATCGGCTTCAATGAGACCACGCCTGACGGCAAGTTCACGCTCAAGGAAGGCGAGTGCATGGGCGCCTGTGGTGACGCCCCGGTGCTGCTGGTGAATAACCATCACATGTGCAGCTGGATGACCACCGACAAGATCGACCAGATGCTGGCCGAGCTGGACAAGAAATGAGCACGCAAGGAATGATCCTCGCCGGCTGTGACGGCGACCGCACCTGGCGGCTCCAGGACTATGTCGCGCGCGGCGGTTATGCCGCACTCAGGAAGATCATCGCGGAGAAGGTCTCGCAGGACGCCATCATCGGCGAACTCAAGGCCTCGGTGCTCCGCGGTCGCGGCGGTGCGGGTTTTCCGACCGGTCTGAAGTGGAGCTTCATGCCGCGCTCTTTCCCAGGTGACAAGTACCTCGCCTGCAATTCCGACGAGGGCGAGCCCGGGACCTTCAAGGACCGCGACATCCTGCGCTACAACCCGCATTCGGTCATCGAAGGCATGGCAATCGCCGCCTATGCGATGGGTGCGGCGCGCGGCTACAACTATATCCACGGCGAGATCTTCGAGGTCTATTCGCGCTTCGAGGAGGCGCTCGAGGAAGCGCGTGCGGCCGGCTTCATCGGCCAGAACATCCTTGGCAGCGATTTCTCGTTCGAGCTCTTCGCGCATCACGGCTACGGCGCTTACATCTGTGGTGAGGAAACGGCGCTGCTCGAATCGATCGAGGGCAAGAAGGGGCAGCCGCGCTTCAAGCCGCCGTTCCCGGCGAGCTATGGCCTCTATGGCAAGCCGACCACGATCAACAACACTGAAACCTTCGCCTCCGTGCCGTTCATCATGAACATGGGCGGCGAGGCTTTCCTCGGTCTGGGCAAGCCCAACAACGGCGGCATGAAGCTGTTTTCGGTGTCCGGTCACGTCAATCGTCCCGGTAACTACGAGATCCCTCTCGGTACGCCGTTCTCCGAGCTGCTCGAGATGGCCGGTGGCATGCGCGGCGGGCGCAAGATCAAGGCGGTGATCCCTGGCGGCTCCTCGGCGCCGGTGGTGCCGGGCAGCGTCATGATGGACTGCACGATGGACTATGACTCCATCTCGAAGGCGGGCTCGATGCTGGGTTCCGGTGCCGTGATCGTCATGGACGAGACCACCTGCATGGTGAAGGCGCTCGAGCGTCTGTCCTACTTCTACTTCGAGGAATCCTGCGGGCAATGCACACCCTGTCGTGAAGGCACGGGCTGGCTTTATCGCGTGGTGCATCGCATCGAGAACGGTCTTGGCCGTCCAGATGACCTCGATTTGCTCAATTCCGTCACCGCCAACATCATGGGCCGCACCATCTGCGCCCTTGGCGATGCCGCCTCGATGCCGGTGCAGAGCTTCGTCAAGCACTTCGGCAGCGAGTTCGAGTACCACATCGAAAACAAGAAGTGCCTCGTGGCGCCCGAAGTCCAGCGCGCAGGCAGTCAAATTTACGTGAGCCCGTCATGCTAGAGATCGAAATCGACGGCAAGCAGGTACAGGTCAATGATGGCAGCACGGTGATCGAGGCCGCAGCCGTCGCCGGGGCCTATATCCCGCACTTCTGCTATCACAAGAAGCTGTCCATTGCGGCCAACTGCCGCATGTGTCTGGTCCAGGTCGAGAAGGCACCCAAGCCGCTGCCCGCTTGCGCCACGCCCGTGACCAACGGCATGAAGGTGTGGACCCACTCCGAGCTGGCCGTCAAGGCACAGAAGGGCGTGATGGAGTTCCTCTTGATCAACCACCCGCTCGATTGCCCGATCTGCGATCAGGGCGGCGAGTGCCAGTTGCAGGATCTGGCGGTGGGTTACGGTTCGTCCGCTTCGCGCTACCAGGAAGAAAAGCGCGTGGTGTTCAACAAGAATCTGGGCTCGCTCGTGTCGACTGACATGACGCGCTGCATCAACTGTACGCGCTGCGTTCGATTCACCGCCGAGATCGCAGGTGAGATGGAGCTTGGTCAGGCCTTCCGCGGCGAGCATGCAGAGATCATGCCGTTCATCGAGAAGACGATCGACTCCGAGCTGTCGGGCAACATCATCGATCTTTGTCCGGTCGGCGCGCTGACCTCGAAGCCGTTCCGCTTTGCCGCCCGTACCTGGGAGTTGTCGCGGCGCAAGTCGGTGAGCCCGCACGACGCCCTCGGCGCGAACCTGATCGTCCAGACCAAGCACGACGTGGTCAAGCGCGTGCTTCCGCTCGAGAACGAAGACGTCAATGAATGCTGGCTGTCGGACAAGGATCGCTTCTCGTACGAGGCCTTGACTGCTCCGGAGCGCCTGAGCACACCGCTGATCCGCCTGGGCGGGCAATGGAAGCAGGTCGATTGGCAGGCCGCGCTCGAGTTCGCTGCGAGTGGCCTGCGTGGCATTGCCCAGGATCACGGCGCGTCGGCGATCGGCGCGCTGGCCTCACCGCACGCGACGCTGGAAGAACTCTTCCTGCTGCAGAAGCTTGTGCGCGGACTCGGCTCGAACAACGTTGATTTCCGCCTGCGCCAAGCCGATTTCCGTGCCGATGGCAAGCGAGACGGGGCGCCTTGGCTGGGCATGAAGATCGCGGAGGTCAAGGATCTCACCCGCCTGCTCGTGGTGGGCAGCTTCCTGCGCAAAGATGCGCCGCTGCTCGCGCAGCGTGTGCGTCAGGCGGCCAAGAAGGGACTGCAGGTGAGCGCCATCGGACCCAATGCCGAGGATTGGTTGCTGCCTGTGCGCAACCGCGCGCTGGTGGCGCCGTCGGCAATGGTTGCCATGCTTGGGCAAGTGGTCGTCGCGCTGGCGCAGGAGAAGGGCACCGACGTCAGTGTCAGCTTGCTCGGCAAGCTGCCGGCAGAGGTATCGGGCGAGGCGCGCGCCATTGCCCAGAGCCTCGCTTCGGGGCGCAAGGTTGCGGTGTGGCTGGGCAGCCTCGCAGCCCAGCATGCGCGAGCCAGCGAGATCCAGACGCTGGCCCAGGAAATTGCGCGACTCTCGGCGGGCTGCTTCGGCTTCATCGGTGAGGCTGCGAACAGTGTTGGCGGCTACCTCGCCGGGGCGGTCCCGGGGGCCGACGGCCTCAACGCTGCTGCAATGATCGCGCAGCCACGCAAGGCATACATGGTCTTCGGCGCCGAGCCGGAACTTGATTTCGCCAATCCCTCGGCGACGGTCGCGGCGCTGCGTTCGGCCCAACTGGTGATCGGCTTCTCGGCCTTCGACTCAGCCTCGTTGCGCGACCTGTGCGACGTCATCCTTCCGGTTGCGCCTTTTACCGAAACCTCTGGCACCTTCGTCAACTGCGAAGGCCGGGCGCAGAGCTTCGTTGCCGTCAGCAAGCCGCTCGGTGAGACGCGTCCGGGCTGGAAAGTCCTGCGAGTGCTCGGCAACCTGCTGGCGCTCGAGGGGTTCGGCTACAACGATTCCGAAGCCGTGCGCAGCGAGGCTTTGCCTGCTGACGTCGGCAATGCGCTTGGTAACGGCGTCGAAGGCGTCGTCGTGTCGTGCGCTGCTGCGAGTGCTGGCGCGCTTGAGCGTGTCGCCGACGTACCCATTCACTTTGCCGATCCGATCGTGCGCCGCGCACCGTCGCTACAGAAGACGCGTGACGCTGCCGCGCCGGTGGCGCGAATTTCGCCGGCCACGCTTGCAGCGCTTGGCCTGAGTGCAGGTGACAAGGTCAGGGTCGTGCAGGGGGGCGGTGCCGCCGTGCTGGTCGCGCAGCCCGACGAGGCGCTTGCTGCTGGTTGTGTGCGCGTCGCCAGCGCTCATCCCTCGACCGCCTCGCTCGGTGCCATGAGCGGTGAACTCAGCGTGGAGCGTGCCTGATGGAAGCGATGCTGCAACCCATTGCCGATTTTTTCGGTCCGAGCTGGATTGCGATCTGGACCCTGGTGAAGATCATTGCGATCATCGCGCCGCTGATGATCTGCGTGGCATACCTGACGCTGGCCGAACGCAAGGTCATCGGCTACATGCAGGTTCGCATCGGCCCCAACCGGGTCGGCCCCAAGGGCCTGCTGCAGCCGCTCGCCGACGGCGTCAAGCTGCTGTTCAAGGAGATCATCGTTCCGAGCGGCTCCAACAAGGGCCTTTTCATCCTCGGGCCGATCCTCGCCCTTGCGCCGTCGCTGGCGGCGTGGGCGGTGATTCCCTTCGATGACGGCCTTGTGCTCGCCAACGTCAATGCGGGCCTGCTCTTCATCCTCGCAATTACCTCCCTGGAGGTCTACGGGGTGATCGTGGCAGGCTGGGCTTCGAACTCGAAGTACCCCTTCCTGGGGGCGATGCGGGCATCTGCGCAGATGGTGTCGTACGAGGTGTCGATGGGCTTTGCGCTGATCTGCGTGCTGCTGATTTCGGCCAGCCTCAACCTGAGCGACATCGTGACCTCGCAAGGTGCCGGCCGTTTCGCCGACATGGGGCTGGGCTTCCTGTCTTGGAACTGGCTGCCGCTGTTCCCGATGTTCGTTGTGTACCTGATCTCCGGCATCGCGGAGACCAACCGTGCGCCCTTCGACGTGGTCGAAGGCGAGGCGGAAGTCGTGGCCGGCCACATGGTCGAGTACTCGGGCATGACCTTCGCGCTGTTCTTCCTCGCCGAATACGCCAACATGATCCTGGTCTCGATCCTGACCTCGATCCTGTTCCTCGGTGGCTGGCTGTCGCCGGTCGGCTTCCTGCCCGACGGCTTCCACTGGCTGGCGCTGAAGACGGCTGCAATCCTGTTCATCTTCCTGTGGGCGCGTGCCACCTTCCCGCGTTTCCGCTACGACCACATCATGCGTCTGGGTTGGAAGGTGTTCATCCCGGTCACCCTGGTGTGGGTGTTTGTGGTGGCGGTGTGGATGATGTCGCCGCTGTCGATCTGGAGTTGAGAAGACCATGGGTGCCAAGGATTTCATCGGCAGTCTGTTCCTGAAGGAACTCGTCAAGGGCATGGCCCTGACCGGCCGCCACTTCTTCCAGCGCAAGATCACCGTCCAGTTCCCGGAGGAGAAGACGCCGCAGAGCAACCGCTTCCGCGGACTGCACGCCCTGCGCCGCTATCCGAACGGTGAGGAGCGCTGCATCGCATGCAAGCTGTGCGAGGCGATTTGCCCGGCGATGGCGATCACCATCGAGTCCGATCAGCGTGACGACGGTTCGCGCCGCACGACGCGCTACGACATCGACCTCACGAAGTGCATCTTCTGCGGCTTCTGCGAAGAAGCCTGTCCGGTCGATGCGATCGTCGAGACGCGTGTTCTGGAGTATCACGGCGAGAAGCGCGGCGATCTCTACTACACCAAGCAGATGCTGTTGGCGGTGGGGGATCGACACGAGTCCCAGATCGCAGCCGACCGCGAACAGGACGCCAAGTACCGCTAAGGGGAGGGCGCTCAGGCGCCACGAGTCAAGAACATGGAATTCAAGACCTTCGTCTTCTACTTTCTCGCCGTGATCATGGTGCTCGCGGCGCTGAGGGTGATCACCGCTCGCAACCCGGTGCATGCCGCGTTGTTCCTGGTGCTGACCTTCTTCAACGCGGGCGGGATCTGGTTGCTGCTGCAGGCCGAGTTCCTCGCCATCGTACTGGTCATGGTCTACGTCGGGGCCGTCATGGTGCTGTTCCTGTTCGTGGTGATGATGCTCGACATCAACCTCGACCGCATCCGCGAAGGGTTCTGGAGCTATCTCCCGGTGGGCGCCCTTGTCGGCATCCTGATGCTGGTCGAGATGGTGATGGTGCTGGGCGGTTCGTACTTTGGCCTCGAAGCCATGCCGGCGCCGGCAGCGGCCGCGGAGTCGTACAGCAATACGCGCGAACTCGGCCGGGTGCTCTACACCGACTACGTCTATCCGTTCGAGCTTGCATCGCTGGTGCTGCTGGTGGCCATGGTTGCCGCAGTGGCATTGACGTTGCGCAAACGCAAGGGCCTCAAGTCCATCCCGCCGTCCGAGCAGGTCGCCGTCAAGCGCGAGGGCCGTGTCGAGCTGGTGAAGATGCAGGCCGAGAAAGAAGACTGAACCAGCACGCGAACAAGAAACGCGCCGGTATGGAGCCGGCGCGATCAGGGAGTCACAGATGCTTTCGCTTTCCCATTTCCTCATCCTGGGCGCGATCCTGTTCGCGATCAGCGTGGTCGGGATCTTCCTCAACCGGAAGAACCTGATCGTGCTGCTGATGGCCATCGAGCTCATGCTGCTCTCGGTCAACATGAACTTCGTCGCCTTCTCTCACTACCTGGGAGACATCGCAGGCCAGGTCTTCGTTTTCTTCATCCTCACCGTGGCAGCGGCCGAGTCCGCGATCGGCCTGGCGATCCTGATCGTCATGTTCCGCAGCATGCGCACGATCCATGTGGATGACCTCGACAGCCTCAAGGGTTAAGGAAGCGTCACGATGACGGACATGCAGACTCTCTATCTCCTCGTGCCGCTGGCGCCGCTGGCCGGTGCCATCCTCGCCGGCCTGTTCGGCAAGCAGATCGGTCGCGCGGGCTCACACATCGTCACCATCCTCGGTGTGGCGGTCGCCTTCGTCGCCTCGGTGGTGATCTACCAGGACGTTGCGGCGGGCAATACCTTCAACGGCACGGTCTACACCTGGATGGTGTCGGGCGGGATCAGCTTCGAGGTCGGGTTCCTGATCGATTCGCTGACCGTGATGATGATGCTGGTGGTCACCTTCGTCTCGCTGATGGTGCACATCTACACCATCGGCTACATGTCGGAAGATCCCGGCTACCAGCGCTTCTTCAGCTACATCTCGCTGTTCACCTTCTCGATGCTGATGCTGGTGATGTCCAACAACTTCCTGCAGCTGTTCTTCGGCTGGGAAGCGGTCGGCCTCGTCTCCTATCTGCTCATCGGCTTCTGGTACGAGCGGCCGACGGCCATCTACGCCAACATGAAGGCCTTCCTGGTGAACCGTGTCGGCGACTTCGGCTTCCTGCTCGGCATCGGCCTCATCGCCGCCTACACCGGCAGCCTCAACTACGCCGAAGTGTTCGCCCAGGCCGACCAGCTTGCCGCCACCGAGATGGCCGGCACCGGCTGGCCGCTGATCACCGCGATCTGCATCTGTCTTTTCATTGGCGCGATGGGCAAGTCGGCCCAGGTGCCGCTGCATGTCTGGCTGCCCGACTCGATGGAAGGCCCGACCCCGATCTCGGCGCTGATCCACGCGGCAACCATGGTTACCGCCGGCATCTTCATGGTGGCGCGCATGTCGCCGCTGTTCGAACTGTCCGATGGCGCGCTGTCCTTCGTCCTCGTCATCGGCGCAACCACCGCACTGTTCATGGGCTTCCTCGGTATCGTCCAGAACGACATCAAGCGCGTGGTGGCGTACTCGACACTGTCGCAGCTCGGCTACATGACGGTGGCGCTCGGCGTTTCGGCCTATTCGGCGGCGGTGTTCCACCTGATGACGCACGCCTTCTTCAAGGCGCTGCTGTTCCTTGGCGCCGGCTCGGTCATCATCGGCATGCACCACGACCAGGACATGCGCAACATGGGCGGCCTGCGCAAGTACATGCCGATCACCTGGATCACGTCCTTGCTGGGTTCGCTGGCGCTGATCGGCTTCCCGCTGTTCTCCGGTTTCTACTCCAAGGACTCGATCATCGAGGCGGTCCATGCCTCGACCATCCCGGGTGCGGGCTACGCCCTGTTCTGCGTGCTGCTGGGCGTGTTCGTGACCGCGTTCTACTCCTTCCGCATGTACTTCCTCGTCTTCCACGGCGAGGAGCGTTTCGGCAAGGCGCATCACGCGCATGACGCTCACCACGGTGACGCGCACGGCGACGACCACGCTCATGATGACCACGGCGACCATCACCACGGTCTGGCGCCGGGCCAGAAACCGCACGAGTCGCCCTGGGTGGTGACCCTGCCGCTGGTGCTGCTGGCGATCCCCTCGGTGCTGATCGGCTTCTTCACCATCGAGCCGATGCTGTTCGGTGAGTGGTTCAAGGGCGTGATCTTCGTCGGTGACAACCACGTTGGCCTGAAGGAGCTCGAAGCGTCCTTCCATGGTCCGGTGGCGATGGCGATCCACGGTCTGCAGACGGCGCCGTTCTGGCTCGCGATCGGTGGGGTGGCGCTGTCGTGGTTCTTCTACATGAAGCGTCCGGATATCCCGGCTGCCATCCAGCGTACCTTCAAGCCGATCCACAGCCTGCTCGAGAACAAGTACTTCTTCGACCGCTTCAACGAGATCTTCTTTGCCGGTGGCGCGCGTGCGCTCGGCAAGGGCTTGTGGAAGGCGGGCGACCAGGGGCTGATCGACGGTGTGGCGGTGAATGGCTCGGCCAGGCTGGTGGGCTGGATCGCGCAGATGTCGCGCCTGTTCCAGACGGGTCACCTGTACCAGTACGCCTTCATGATGATCATCGGCGTGTTCATCCTGCTCACCTACTGGATCAACCGCGGCTGATGCCCGGTGCAGATCAAGCACGCCCACTTTGATACACATAACAAGATCGAACGCGTCGTTCGCGACGCACTGAACGGAAAGCAACGATGACGGACATTCCTCTCCTCAGTCTGGCGATCTGGATCCCGATTATCGGGGGCCTGCTGGTGCTGGCGACCGGCTCGGATCGCAATGCCCCGCTGGCGCGCATGCTCGCCTTCGCGGTCGCGGTGGCTGGCTTCGTCGTCACCATTCCGCTCTACACCGGCTTTGATGCGACCACGAGCGCCATGCAGTTCGTCGAGATGACGTCCTGGGTGCCGCGCTTCAACATCAACTACCACCTCGGGGTCGATGGCCTGTCGGTGTTGTTCGTGATCCTCAACGCCTTCATCACCATCCTGGTGGTGATGGCGGGCTGGCAGGTGATCCAGGACAAGGTTGCGCAGTACATGGCCGCCTTCCTGATCATGTCGGGCCTCATGAACGGCATCTTCTCGGCGCTCGACGGCGTGCTGTTCTACGTGTTCTTCGAGGCTTCGCTGATCCCCCTCTATCTCGTCATCGGTATCTGGGGCGGCGCCAACCGCGTCTATGCGGCAATCAAGTTCTTCCTCTACACGCTGCTCGGCTCGCTGCTGATGCTGATCGCGCTGCTCTACCTGTTCATGCAGTCCGGTGGCAGCTTCAGCATCCTCGACTGGCACCAGCTGCCGCTGCCGATCGAGCCGCAGATCCTGATCTTCCTCGCCTTCCTCGTCGCCTTCGGGGTCAAGGTGCCGATGTGGCCGGTGCACACCTGGCTGCCCGACGCTCACGTCGAGGCGCCCACCGGTGGCTCGGTGGTGCTGGCCGCGATCGGCCTCAAGCTCGGTGCCTATGGCTTCCTGCGTTTCTCGCTGCCGATCGTGCCCGATGCGGCGCAGCAGCTGGCGCCGCTGATGATCACGCTGTCGCTGATCGCCGTGGTGTATATCGGCTTCGTCGCCCTGGTTCAGGCTGACATGAAGAAGCTTGTGGCTTACTCGTCGATTTCGCACATGGGTTTCGTCACCCTGGGCTTCTTCATCTTCAACCCGCTCGGCGTCGAAGGTGCCCTCGTGCAGATGATCTCCCACGGCTTCGTCTCGGGTGCGATGTTCCTTTGCATCGGCGTGCTCTACGACCGCATGCACTCGCGCCAGATCGCCGACTACGGCGGTGTGGTCAACACGATGCCCAAGTTTGCGGCCTTCTTCATGCTGTTCGCGATGGCCAACTCCGGCCTGCCGGCTACCTCCGGCTTCGTCGGTGAGTTCATGGTCGTGCTGGGTGCGGTGCAGTTCAACTTCTGGATCGGCTTCGTGGCGGCCACCACGCTGATCCTCGGCGCCGCGTATTCGCTGTGGATGTACAAGCGCGTCGTGTTCGGCAAGGTGGCAAACAAGCACGTGGCCGAGCTCGAGGACATCAACGGGCGCGAGTTTGCCTTCCTCGCGATCCTGGCGTTCTGCGTGCTTGCGATGGGCCTGTACCCGTTCCCCTTCACCGAAGTGATGCATGCCTCGGTCAACGAACTCCTGCGGCATGTTGCCGTGAGCAAGCTCTGAGCGCCGTTCAGCGCAAGCGCCCGAGAGACTCTTAACGGACTGGTCAGAAGATGAATTTCGTCGTCCCCGACTTCTACCCCGCAGCGGCCGAGATCTTCGTTGCCGTGATGGCCCTGGTGATCATGCTCGCGAGCACGTTCGCGCGCAGCATTGCCCGTGGGCTGAGCTACCACCTCACACAGGCGACGCTGATCGCGGCGGCCTTCATCACCATCTTCACGATGGAAGGCGAGGTGGTCTACACCTTCAGCAACCTGTTCATCAGCGACCTGATGGGCGACTTCCTGAAGCTGATGATCTACTTCTCGACCGCAGTTGCGTTGCTCTACGGCCGCGCCTATCTCGGTGACCGCAAGATCGACAAGCCCGAGTTCTACCTGCTCGCCTTGCTGATGACGCTCGGCATGATGGTGATGGTGACCGCCAACCACATGCTGCCGATGTATATCGGCCTCGAGATGATGTCGCTGGCGCTGTACACCATGGTCGCCTTTGATCGCGACTCCCCGCGTGCAACCGAGGCGGCAATGAAGTACTTCGTCCTCGGCGCGCTGGCCTCCGGTCTGCTGCTGTACGGCATGTCGATGGTGTACGGCGCGACCGGGTCGCTCGAGTTCTCCGCCATCGCGCAGGCGATCTATAACCAGTCGGCCAACCAGACGGTTCTGATGTTTGGCCTGGTGTTCCTGGTCGCGGGTATCTGCTTCAAGCTCGGCGTGGTGCCTTTCCACATGTGGGTGCCAGACGTCTATCAGGGTGCGCCGACCGCCGTGACCCTGATCATCGCCAGCGCGCCCAAGCTCGCCGCGTTCGCGATGGCGGTTCGCCTGCTGATCTGGGCGCTGTTCGACATCGCCCACGAGTGGCAACTGATGCTGATGATGGTGGCGGCGGCGTCGATCGTGCTCGGCAACCTGGCGGCGATCGCGCAGCAGAACATCAAGCGCATGCTGGCGTACTCCGGTATCTCGCACATGGGCTTCGTGCTGCTCGGCCTGCTCGCCGGCGTGGTGGATGGCGACCGTCACTTCGCCCTCAACGCCTACAGCTCGGCGATGTTCTATGCTGTGTCGTACGTGATCATGAGCCTCGCTTCCTTCGGCATGGTCATCCTGCTGTCGCGTGCCGGCTTCGAAGCCGAGAACATCGACGATTTCAAGGGTCTCAACAGACGCAGCCCGTGGTATGCGCTGATGATGCTGTTCGTCATGTTCTCGATGGCGGGCGTGCCATTCTTCATTGGCTTCTTCGCCAAGTTGTCGGTGCTGCAGGCAGTGGTGGCAGCAGGTTACTTCTGGCTGGCGGTGCTGGCTGTCGTCATGTCGGTGATCGGCGCCTTCTACTACCTGCGCGTGGTCAAGCTGATGTACTTCGACGAACCGGTCGATGTGTCGCCGATCCATGCTCCGGCAGAGGTTCGCGTCATGTTGTCGGTCAATGGCCTTGCCATTGCAGCGCTGGGGCTCGCGCCGCAGATGTTGATGTCGCTGTGCGCATATGCGCTGCTCGGTTCGCTCTGAATCGAGCATGGTTGACGGGGCCGGGCGCAGACCGCTGTTCTTGCGCCCAGGCGCGTATGCGCGGGAATCTGACTCGGCATGCGGCGTCGCTCAGGGGAGCGGGGTGAGACGATGAGCGACCCCAACCGCGATCCGCTGGCGGAGCGTACGGCGGCCAGCGAGCAGGTCTTCGATGGCGTCATGCTCAAGGTCTGGCGCGACGCGGTAGTTCTGCCCGATGGCTCGAAAGGGGTGCGCGAGTACATTCGCCACCCCGGCGCGGTGGTGGTGGTCGCCTTGCTTGACGATGACCGCTTGATTTTCGAGCGCCAGTTCCGCTATCCGCTCGGGCGCGCATTCCTGGAGCTACCGGCGGGCAAGATTGATGCGGGCGAGGATATCCGCGCCTGCGCGATCCGGGAGTTGCGGGAAGAAACGGGATTCGAGGCCCGCACTTGGCAACATGTGGGCGTGATGCATCCGTGCATCGGCTACTCCGACGAGCGCATCGAGATCTTCCTCGCCTCCGGGCTGACGCACGTCGGCCATGCCTTGGACGATGGCGAGTTTCTCGAGGTGCTCGAGCTTCCCGTTCGCGAGGTCGAGGCCTTGATCCGAAGTGGCGAGATTACGGACGCCAAGACCATCACCGCGTTCTATCGTGCCTTGCCTTTCATCGGGGCTGCAGCGCGTACCTGAAGCTGCAAGGTGATCAGTCCGTGGCCTCGCGGCGAAAGGGCAGGCGCTCGTTCAGTTCATCCACGTATGCGTTCATGCCCTTGCGCTCGCGAGTCAGGTAGTCGTCGACCGCCCTGCTGAAACGCGTATCCGCAAGCCAGTGCGCAGATCTCGTGCGCACGGGAAGCAGGCCTCGGGACAGCTTGTGCTCGCCTTGCGCGCCGCCCTCGAAACGCTCCAGACCCTTCTGTATGCAGTACTCGATGGCCTGGTAGTAGCACAGTTCGAAATGCAGGAAGGGCAGGTGCTCGAGCGCGCCCCAGTAGCGACCGTACAGCGCACGCTGGTCGCACAGGAAGAAGCTGGCGGCAATATCCTGGCCATCACGCGTTGCGATCAGCAGGCGTACGGAGTCGGGCATGCGTCGGGCAAGCTCGCGGAAGAAGGGCGCGCCGAGGTAGGGTGTTGACCGATGCAAGGCATAGGTGATGCTGTAGCAACGGTGAAAGAAGTCCCACTCCGCCGGACTCGCCTGGTGTCCGTCAAGCCAGCGCAGTTCGAGGCCATGGGCCGCCGCTCGCCGCCGCTCCTGGCGAATCTTCTTGCGTTTGTCGTGGTTGAGACTGGCGAGGAAGTCATCGAAGTCTCTCCAGCGTGATTGCGTGGTGGCGGTGGCGGCCGTTCTTGCCTCAGCCTCGTTGCGCCAGTGGAACTGCACGCCGTCCCGGATCATGAGTCCCGCGTTTTCGAGCAGTGGCAGTTCGTCTTCGGCGGGGAACAGAAGGTGGAACGAGGACATCGGGCTCGAGCGTACGGCTTCGAGGACGGACTCGAGCAGCGCCGCGCGGTCGGTGGTCGTGAGACCGAGCAGGCGGGGCCCGGAGATGGGCGTGAAAGGCAATGCCGCTAGCCATTTCGGGTAGTACTCGAGACCGTGGCGCTGGTAGGCCTCCGCCCATGCCCAGTCGAAGACGTACTCGCCATAGGAGTGCGACTTCAGGTAAAGGGGCATGGCCGCGACCAGTTGTCCGCTGCGCCAGAGTGTGGCGTGTGCGGGCGCCCAGCCGCTACGTCCACCCACGCAGCCGGTGTGCTCGAGTGCGTCCAGGAAGGCATGGCGCAGGCAGGGGGGTGCGCTTGCCGAGCTGGCTTGAACCAAGGCGTCCCAGCGCCCGGCTTCGATTTCGCCGATGGTGGTGACGAAATGCAGCCCGTCCGTATGTTCGGCAAGCTGTGTGCAGGCCTTGTTCATCGTGCTTGGGTTCCTCGCTTGCCTCATTCTTGTGCAGTGCGGCGATTCGCTTGCGCGTCATCGACTTGCGCACTTCACCCAGGATTTATCCACAGGCTTTCCAACACGAACTGTGGGTGATCGGACTCGGTTGCGGCAGGCTGAGAAGGCATTACTTCGCCTCTCCGCAGCATCGCCGAAGCGGTATAGTTCCGCCCATGAATGCTACCGTCCGAACCTCAGTCTCGATCGCCGTCGCACAGTTCAATCCGACCGTCGGCGATTTGATCGGCAACGCCGAACTTATCATCGATGCCATTGCGCGCGCGCGCGCGCAAGGTGCCGATATCCTTCTGACGCCCGAGCTGGCGCTCTCGGGCTATCCACCCGAGGACCTGCTGCTGCGGCCCGACTTCTATCGCGCCTGCGAACGCGAGACGCAACGTATCGCTGACGCCGCGGGGGAACTCGTCGTCGTCCTCGGCCATCCCGTCGAGGAGGGGGTGCAGCGCTACAATGCCGCGTCCGTACTGAGTGGCGGCAGGGTGCAGGCGCGCTATTACAAGAGCCTTCTGCCCAATTACGAGGTATTCGACGAGGAACGCTACTTCGAGGCGGGCGGTGCGCCCTGCCTGTTCGAATGCAAGGGGGTGCGTTTCGGTGTGAATATCTGCGCAGATGTGTGGGAAAGCGGTCCTGCCGAGGCTGCGCAGGCAGCGGGTGCCGAGGTCTTGCTGGCGCTCAATGCCTCGCCCTATCACATGAACAAGCAGGTTCAGCGCATCGAGGTTCTGCGCGACCGTGTGCGCGAGACCGGGCTCCCCGTACTGTATTGCAACATGGTGGGCGGGCAGGACGAGCTGGTGTTTGACGGTGCGTCCTTCGCGCTCGATGGTGACGGCACCCTGGGCTACCAGGCGGGCAGCTTTGTGGATCACCTCGATGTCGTGCGGTTTGAGCAGGGCCGTTGGCACAGTGACGTCCGGGTGCCGCCGCGCGTCCTCGAAGCCGAAGTGTACGAAGCGCTCAAGGTGGGCGTGCGCGATTACCTCGGCAAGAACCGCTTCCCATCGGCAGTGATCGGGCTTTCGGGCGGTATCGACTCGGCACTGACGCTGGCGATTGCAGTCGATGCGCTCGGCGCCGATCGTGTGCGTGCGGTGATGATGCCCTCACCCTATACGGCACAGATGAGCCTGGACGACTCGCGCGAGATGGTGCGCCGGCTTGGCGTGCGTTACGACGAGATTGCGATCGAACCGGCAATGAAGGTGTTTGCCGACCTGCTCGAGCCTCAGTTTGCCGGCCTTGCTGCGGACACCACCGAGGAGAACCTTCAGAGCCGTATCCGCGGCATGATCCTGATGGCGCTGTCGAACAAGACCGGGGCGATCGTGCTTACCACGGGCAACAAGAGCGAGATGGCCACCGGTTATGCGACGCTCTATGGCGACATGGCGGGTGGCTTCGCCGTGCTCAAGGATCTCTACAAGACCTTCGTGTTCAGGCTTTCGAACTGGCGCAACACGCTTGGCGAGGTGATCCCGCAAAACATCATCGACCGTCCGCCCTCAGCCGAGCTCAAGCCCGATCAGAAGGATCAGGATAGCCTGCCCCCCTACGAGGTGCTCGACGCCATCATCGAGGCCTATATGGAGCGCGATGAGTCGCCGCGCCAGATTATCGCCGCTGGCCTTCCCGAGGCCGAGGTGCGGCGCACGGTGGCGATGCTCAAGCGTAACGAGTACAAGCGCCGCCAGGCCCCGGTAGGCATCCGTGTCACCCCGCGCGGCTTCGGCAGGGACTGGCGTTATCCGATAACATCGCGCTACCAGGACGAGTTCTAGAACAAGGAGTGCAGTGGATGAAGAAGATCGAGGCGATCATCAAGCCGTTCAAGCTGGATGAAGTGCGCGAAGGGCTGTCCGAGGTCGGCATCACCGGCCTGACCGTGACCGAGGTGAAGGGTTTCGGCCGTCAGAAGGGCCATACCGAGCTGTACCGCGGGGCGGAATACGTGGTTGATTTCCTCCCCAAGATCAAGGTCGAGGTCGTGCTTGCCGACGATATCGTCGAGCAGGCCGTCGAGGCCATCGTCAAGGCTGCGCACACGGGGAAGATCGGCGACGGCAAGATTTTCGTCACCCCGGTCGAACAGGTTGTCCGCATCCGCACCGGCGAGATCAACGAGGCGGCAATCTGAACGTTCAGCGCGGGTTGGCGTTCTGCGCGCGCAGCAGCACGAGCAGCGCGCCACCCCCGCCGTCATGCGGCCCCGCCTGACAGAAGGCCAGGATCTCCTCGCGCTGGGCGAGCCAGCCGCGCGACAGCTGCTTGAGAATCGACACCTTTCCGGGTGAGCCGTGGCCCTTGCCGTGGATCACGCGGATGCAGCGCAGCCCCTGATTCAGGCTGTCATGGAGGAAGTGCGCGAGTGCGCTGCGCGCCTCGTCCCGCGTCAGCCCATGCAGGTCGATCTGAGCCTGCAGGACCCACCGCCCACGCCTAAGGTCGGTCAGTACCCGGCGTGGCAGGCCGCTGCGCAGGAAAGCGGCCTCGTCGCCCATGTCCAGGCGGTCCTCGAAGCTGAGGGGGGCAGCCAACGATTCATCGAGCGCGGCGCGTTCGTCCGCTTCACGCTTGACGGGGGCGGGCGGCGGAGCGGGGCGCTGGAGCTCGACGCGGTTGCGCGTGTCGATGGGTCGTGCGTGTCCGACCACAGTGCGGAACAGGCTGGCCGGATCGCGCAGGTCGGCGTCGGCCGGCAGCACGATTGCGTCTGGGCGTTGCACCGCCGTGGCTGTTTCCGTGCCTGGGTTGCGGGCTTGCCGTCGGGGCGCATCGATCTCTGCACGTCCGCTGTCGCGCAGCGGCACGACGCCTGCGTAGGCCGCCAGTAGTGGATCCTGGTCCGCTCGCGGGCGGGCGGGTACAGGCGCCTCGTCCTCGGCCTGCAGCGTACGCCGCACCGGGGCTGGACGCGGCGGAACGAGTTCGGCGCGGTTGTCCCCGCGTATCGGCCTGGTTGAGCCTACCGTACGGCGAAACAGCGCGAGCTCGTCCGCATCGGGTGAGGCGGCAAGGTCGGCGCGGCCTTCGGTCTTTTGGGCGGGCGCCACGGTGTGCCGGATGCGCTTGCCGGGCTGGACCGGTGGTGCATCCGTGGTGCTGGCGTCGGCCGCGCGAAGCAGGCGGCGCAACTCGCCAAGATCGCCCGCTGACCCGCCGCGCGCGTCCTTGCCGTTTTCCGGTGCTGTGGATCGTTGGCGAGTGCGGGCCATGCGGGTCAGCGGCTGCGCTCAGGCGCCGAGCGTATCGAGGTAGCGTTCGGCATCCAGGGCGGCCATGCAGCCGGTGCCGGCGGAGGTGACGGCCTGGCGGTAGATGTGATCCTGTACGTCGCCAGCCGCGAACACCCCGGGGATGCTGGTCTGTGTGGCGTTGCCATTGCGGCCTCCCTGGGTGACGAGGTAGCCACCTTCCATTTCGAGCTGGCCCGCGAAGATGTCGGTGTTCGGCTTGTGGCCGATCGCGATGAATACCCCCTGCAAGGCCACCTCGCGCGCCGAGCCGGTATTGACGTCCTTGATGCGCATGCCGGTGACGCCGCTGTTGTCGCCAAGGATCTCGTCGAGCGTGGCGTTGAGGGCGAGTTCGATCTTGCCGGCAGCGACCTTTTCCATGAGCTTGTCGATCATGATCTTCTCGGCGCGGAACTTCTCGCGGCGATGGACCAGCGTCACCTTGCGCGCGATGTTGGCCAGGTAGAGCGCCTCCTCGACCGCGGTGTTGCCGCCGCCGACGACTGCGACATCCTGGTTGCGGTAGAAGAAACCGTCGCAGGTTGCGCACGCCGACACGCCACGGCCGGCGAACTTCTCTTCCGAGGGCAGGCCGAGGTACTTTGCCGTCGCACCGGTCGCGATGATGAGCGCGTCGCAGGTGTATTCGCCAGCGTCACCAATCAGGCGGAAGGGCTTTTCGCCGAGCTTAACGGTATGGATGTGATCGAAGATCATCTCGGTGTTGAAGCGTTCCGCATGCTTCTGGAAGCGCGCCATGAGGTCGGGGCCGAGCACGCCGTCGGCGTCTGCAGGCCAGTTGTCGACCTCCGTCGTGGTCATCAGCTGGCCGCCTTGGGCAATGCCGGTGATCAGCACCGGGCTGAGGTTGGCGCGGGCTGCATAGACGGCCGCGGTATAGCCGGCGGGGCCGGAGCCAAGAATGAGCAGGCGGGCGTGTTTCGTGGTCATGAGGGACATTCCAGCGGGTTGCAGATGAGGGCGCGATTATAGCCGACCCCCCGGCATGCCGCGGCGATGGGGCCGATAGCAAGCGTGAATCGGCGCCTGCGTCACGCTGCAGACAGCGGGTGCGCCGTGACAGATTTCACGATGCGCGGATTTGGCTGCCGACAATCGTATAAACTCATGAGAAATGTCGTTGACTGGACGACCTTCCCCGTGTTCACCGGAGCCAGCATGTCCCAGCCCACCGCCGTGTCCGTCGTTGCCCTGAAGACTTTCTCGCTTTTCCAGGGTTTGTCCGATGAGGTCCTGAGCAGCGTTGCGCGCGTCTCGATGATGCGCCGGTTTCCGCGCGGGCAGGCCGTGGTGTGTGCCGGCGACCGCTCCGACTACGTGTACCTGGTGCTGACCGGCAGCCTGAAAGTCGTGGTGAGCGACGAGGATGGCCGTGAGGTCATCCTGTCGATTCTCGGCCAAGGCGAGTTGTTCGGCGAAATGGGGATGTTCGAGGAGCGTCCGCGCTCGGCCTCGGTGATCGCCGTGGTGCCCTCCGATCTTGTGCTCATCGCCAAGCAGGATTTCCGTCGCCTGATGCAGGACAGCTTCGACGTCTCGTGGCGCATCATGTGCAACCTGGCCGAACGCCTGCGCAATGCCGACCGCAAGATCGAGAGCCTGGCGCTGATGGACGTCTATGGTCGTGTCGCACGCCTGCTGCTCGAAATGTCCGAGGACGTCGGGGGGCGCGCCGTGGTCGTGCGCAAGGTCTCCAAGCAGGACATTGCGAAGATGATTGGCGCGTCGCGCGAGATGGTCAGCCGCGTCATGAAGGATCTCGGGCAGCAAGGGCTCATCGAGGAAAGCGCCGAGGGTATCGTGCTCAAGGAGCGCCTCGGCGACGTCTGATCCCGTGTGCCGTCCTTTGTGAGCAGCCGCAACATCGGGAACGAGCTGCGAGACCTTCCCGTATAATCCGGGCGTCGTACCACTATGGCCGTCCGGCGCTCCCGATCGGCCCTCATTCCAATGCTGTCGCGCTCCTCGCCTCGTTCCCAGCCGCTGCCCGAAAAGATCTCGCTCCTGCTCCAGGAGGCGCGCTGGCTCATCCTGGGCGTCATGTCGCTGTATGTCGGGCTGATCCTGGTCGGATACAGCGAGTCCGACCCGGGCTGGTCGCATGCCGCCGAGGTGACCCGGGTTGCGAACCCGGGTGGCCGTTTCGGTGCCTGGCTCGCCGACCTTCTGCTGTATCTGTTCGGCGTGTCGTCCTGGTGGTGGGTGGTCTTCCTTGGATACAGCTTGCTGTGGGGTTTCCGGCGGCTGAGGAATCGTCTCGAGCTCGATCACCGCTCCTTCATCTTCGTCATGATGGGCTTCTTCGTCGTGCTGTTGACCAGTAGCGCGCTGGAGTTCCTGCGCTTTCACTCCCACGGAGCGGCGGTGCCGCTGGAGCCTGGCGGGCTGATCGGCATGGAGCTCGGCTCGCTCATGCAGCGCTACTTCGGCTTCACAGGTGGCACGCTGATGCTGCTCACCCTGCTTGCCTGCGGCCTGTCGCTGTTTACCGGCGTGTCTTGGCTGACCGTCGTCGAGCGGGTAGGCCTGTGGCTTGAGCATGCTGTCGTCTCGAGCCAGGCGGCGTGGCAGCGCTGGCAGGATCGGAAGGTCGGCCGTGAGATCGCCCAGAAGCGAGAAGCAGTGGTCGAGACCCGCCGCCGCAAGACCGAGAAGGTCGCGGCGCCGCCGCTGCGTATCGAGCCAGCCGTCGTGGCGGTGCAGAAATCGGAACGTGTCGAGAAAGAGCGCCAGCAGACGCTCTTTGCTGACAGCGGCGAAGGCGGTATTCCGCCGGTTGCGCTGCTCGATCCGGCAAGTGGCGGTGTCGAGCCGCCGTCGCCGGAGTCGCTCGAGTTCACCTCTCGCGTGATCGAGAACAAGCTCGCCGATTTCGGTGTCGAGGTGAAGGTGCTGGCGGCCTATCCGGGGCCGGTGATTACCCGTTACGAGATCGAACCCGCAACCGGTGTCAAGGGTAGCCAGGTGGTCAACCTCGCCAAGGATCTCGCGCGCGCGCTGTCGCTGGTGTCGATCCGAGTTGTCGAGACCGTGCCGGGCAAGTCCTGCATGGCACTCGAGTTGCCCAATCCCAAGCGCCAGACGGTGCGGCTGTCCGAGATCATTGGCTCCAAGGTGTATCAGGACGCGCATTCGCCACTCACCGTCGTGCTTGGCAAGGATATCGGCGGCCAGCCCGTGGTGGCCGACCTCGCCAAGATGCCCCACCTGCTGGTGGCCGGCACCACCGGGTCGGGCAAGTCGGTCGGTATCAACGCGATGATCCTGTCGCTGCTCTACAAGAGCGAGCCCGAGCGCGTGCGCCTGATCATGGTCGACCCGAAGATGCTCGAGCTGTCGATCTACGAGGGCATCCCGCATCTGCTCGCGCCGGTGGTGACCGACATGAAGCATGCAGCCAACGCGCTCAACTGGTGCGTGACCGAGATGGACAAGCGCTACAAGCTGATGGCAGCGGTGGGCGTGCGCAACCTTGCGGGATTCAACAAGGCCGTGCAGGAAGCGCGCAAGGCGGAGAAGCCGCTCACCAACCCGTTCTCGATCAGCCCGGAGAACCCAGAGCCGCTCGAGCCGCTGCCCTACATCGTCGTCGTGGTCGACGAACTGGCCGACCTGATGATGGTGGTGGGCAAGAAGGTGGAGGAGCTCATTGCGCGCCTGGCGCAAAAGGCGCGTGCGGCGGGCATTCACCTGATCCTGGCTACCCAGCGCCCGTCGGTGGATGTGATCACCGGCCTGATCAAGGCCAACGTGCCTACCCGTATCGCTTTCCAGGTGTCGAGCAAGATCGACTCGCGCACCATCCTGGACCAGATGGGCGCCGAGACGCTGCTCGGCATGGGTGACATGCTCTACCTGGCGCCGGGCACCGGCCTGCCTGTGCGCGTGCATGGTGCCTTCGTCGCGGACGACGAGGTGCATAAGGTCGTCGACCACCTCAAGAAGAGTGGGCCGCCGGATTACGTCGAAGGCATCCTGGCGGCTGCCGAAGACGACCTTGAGGCGGCGCTCGGTGGTGGTGACGGCGGCGATGACGAGGCGGACCCGCTCTACGACCAGGCCGTGGAAGTGGTCATCAAGACCCGCAGGCCATCGATTTCGCTGGTGCAGCGTCACTTGCGCATCGGTTACAACCGCGCTGCGCGCCTGATCGAGCAGATGGAGCGTGCCGGCCTCGTGTCGGCGATGGGCAGCAATGGCAACCGGGAAGTGATCGTCCCGGCCAAGGAGGGCGAATGAGATTTTCCGGACTGCGCGTTGGCGCATTGGGGCGCGGGGCGAGCATGATCGTGTTGCTGACCACGGCAGCACTTGCACAGGCCGCGGACGGTGTCGCTCAACTGCGCAGTTTCGTCGCCGAGGTGCGCAGCGCCGAGGGCGAGTTCGAGCAGGTGGTGAGCGCACGCTCCGGGCGTCGGCCGCAGCAGGCGGCGGGCAGCTTCGCCTACGCACGGCCGGGGAAGTTCCACTGGGAGTATGTCCAGCCCTACCGGCAAGTGCTGGTTGGCGATGGCAGCGCCTTGTGGACCTGGGATCCCGATCTCAATCAGGTCACCGTGCGCGCGATCGGCGACGCGCTGGGGGCGACGCCTGCCGCCATCCTGTTCGGTAGCGGCGAGCTCGACGACAGTTTCGAGCTGGGCGACGGCGGTGTGCATGACGGGGTCGCCTGGGTCGATGCACGCCCCTTGCGCAGCGACAGTGGTTTCGAGGCCTTGCGCATCGGCATGGCCGACGGCCAACTGCGTGAGATGGAAATGCGCGACAACTTTGGCCAGACGACCTCGATCCGTTTCACTCGGCTGCGTACGAATCCTGTGCTTGCCGACGACCGTTTCCGCTTCAGCGTGCCCGCTGGTGCCGACCTGATCGGCGAGGCACCCGCGGAGGCAGCCGGCAGGCAGGGGGCGGCACCGCGTTGATCACCCGTCGAGCGTGCACACGGGGGATGCACGCCACCCCGGTGGCGCTACCTATTCGCTGAGGATGCCGATGGCCGACCTGTTCGACACCATTGAGCCGCCACGCGTGCCGCTCGCTGAGCGCATGCGCCCGCGCAGCCTGGACGAGGTGGCAGGCCAGGCTCACCTGCTGGGGCCGGGCAAGCCGCTGCGGCTTGCTTTCGAGTCCGGTCGTCCGCACTCGATGATCCTGTGGGGGCCGCCGGGGGTGGGCAAGACGACGCTTGCGCGCTTGATGGCGCTGGGCTTCGATGCCGAATTCATTGCCTTGTCGGCGGTGTTCTCCGGGGTCAAGGAGATCCGTGAAGCGATCCAGCAGGCGCAGGCTGCCAAGGCCCGTGGCCGCCACACCCTGCTGTTTGTCGATGAGGTGCATCGTTTCAACAAGGGTCAGCAGGACGCCTTCCTGCCATACGTCGAGCAAGGTCTGGTCACCTTCATCGGCGCCACGACCGAGAACCCGTCCTTCGAGGTCAATTCGGCACTGCTGTCGCGAGCAGCCGTCTATGTGCTCGAGGCTCTCGATGCGGAGGCAATGGAGAGGCTGTTCGAGCGCGCGCGTACGTTGGCCTGCCCGGAACTCGATTTCGAGCCTGCAGCGCGCGAACGCCTGATCGGCTTTGCCGATGGTGACGCGCGGCGGTTGATGAACCTGATCGAGCAGTTGCAGGTCGCCGCCGAGACGGCGGGCCTGGGCGCGGTGACGCCAGCCTTTGTCGACCAGGCGCTGGCACGCAACCTGCGCCGGTTCGACAAGGGTGGCGAGGCCTTCTATGACCAGATCTCGGCCCTGCACAAGTCCGTGCGCGGCTCGGATCCGGACGCATCGCTCTACTGGTTGTGTCGGATGCTGGACGGCGGTGCCGATCCGCTCTACCTGGGGCGCAGGTTGATCCGCATGGCGGTCGAAGACATTGGCCTGGCTGACCCGCGCGCGCTGGAGATGGCGCTCAGTGCGGTAGCTACCTATGAGCGTCTGGGCTCGCCGGAGGGAGAGCTCGCGCTCGCACAGGCAACGATCTTCCTCGCCTGTGCGGCAAAGTCGAATGCGGCGTACAAGGCCTATAACGCTGCGCGCGCCTTTGTAGCCAAGGATGCATCCCGGCCTGTCCCCCTGCACCTGCGCAATGCACCCACCAAGCTCATGAAGTCGCTCGACTACGGCAAGGCCTATCGCTATGCCCATGACGAGCCCGATGCCTACGCTGCCGGCGAACGATATCTCCCCGATGGGATGGATCCGCCCGGCTGGTACCAGCCCACGCCGCGTGGCATGGAAGGCCGGATAGCCGAGAAGCTTGCACGCCTGCGCGATCTCGACGCTGCTGCGCAATCGGCCGTCGGTACACGCCCGGAGCATGGCGTGAAACGGGCTGATCGAGCGATGTCCGTTTCACGCCACGGCCCGCATGGATCAGGCGATGTGGGCGATCAGGGCGACGAGGGGGCTCAGTGAGGCAGGGGGTGGTCGGCCATGAAGCGCTCGCAGACCTTGGCTGCGCGGCGCGCCTTTTCGACATCGCCGCGCGCGTTTGCGCGCTCGATCAGTTCGACCATGAACTGGGTCAGCACCATCACACCTTCTGGGGTCTGCACGAGGCCACATACCACCTGGGCCGCTGCGACGTCGGGTATGTCCTCGTGTTCGGCGATCAGGGCGACCTCGTCATCGGTTACGTCGCAATAGTCAAGGCAGTCACGAATCGATAGCATGCCGTACTCCTCCAAGGTTGTGCCGTCTGGCGCGGCTTGGTTTCTCTTACAAGGTTAATTGACCGGCTGCGTTTTGCAAGTTCAATTTACGTAGCGTCAACTTCTCAAGTTATTGATTGGAAAAACTAATTTTTGCACTGCGACATTAGTTCAGTGCGCCGTGAAAAGTCTTGATTAGCTTGGTGTTAAAGCGCTTTCCGTGTGATGGAACGTGAGCTTTCGTCGCCATGCAGCTGATTACAGAAACAAACAGGAATTGCCCGATGCTCGATATCCAGCTTCTCCGCAACCAGATCGACAGTGTTGCCGCCCGCCTTGCCACACGCGGCCTCGTCCTTGACGTAGCCGGCTTCCAGGCCCTTGAGGACGAACGCAAGGCCTTGCAGACCCGTACGCAGGAACTACAGGCCCGGCGCAACGCGCTCTCCAAACAGATCGGCATGCTCAAGGGCAAGGGCGAGGACGCGACGGCGGTCATGGCCGAGGTCGGTCAGCTCGGCGAGGAGCTCAAAGCCTGCGAGCAGGCGCTTCCCGGACTGCTCGAACGCATCAACGACTTCGCCTCGCGCCTGCCGAACCTGCCTCAGGCCGATGTGCCGGTGGGAGAGGACGAGTCCGGCAACGTCGAAGTCCGGCGCTGGGGCAATCCGCGCCAGTTCGACTTCGAGCTGCGCGACCATGTAGACCTCGGTGCGCCGCTCGGCCTCGAGTTCGACACCGGCGCCAGGCTGTCGGGGTCGCGCTTTGCCTTCCTGCGCGGTCCGATCGCGCGCCTGCATCGCGCCCTCGCACAGTTCATGCTGGATACGCACACGCTCGAGCACGGCTACACCGAGTGCTACACGCCCTACATCGTCAATCGCGAGGCGCTTTACGGTACCGGCCAGTTGCCCAAGTTCAAGGAGGATCTGTTCTGGGTGCTGCGCGGAGGTGACGAGGAGGGGCTGGAGCAGTACCTGATCCCAACCGCCGAGATCACGCTCACAAACAGCGTGCGCGAGGAGGTGCTGACGCTCGACCAATTGCCCATCCGCCTGACTGCGCACAGCCCGTGCTTCCGTTCCGAGGCGGGCAGTGGCGGGCGCGACGTGCGCGGCATGATCCGCCAGCACCAGTTCGACAAGGTGGAAATGGTGCAGATCGTCGAGCCGGCCAAGAGCGACGAGGCGCTCGAGCAGATGGTCGGTCATGCCGAAGCCATCCTGAAGAAGCTCGAGCTGCCCTACCGTGTCATCACTCTGTGCACCGGCGACATGGGCTTCTCGGCAGCAAGGACCTACGACCTCGAGGTCTGGCTACCGGCCCAGAATACCTATCGCGAGATCTCGAGCTGCTCGAACTGCGAGGCCTTCCAGGCGCGGCGCATGCAGGCGCGCTTCAAGAACGCCCAGGGCAAGAACGAACTGGTGCATACGCTCAATGGTTCGGGCCTGGCCGTGGGGCGCACCCTGGTGGCGGTGCTCGAGAACCACCAGCAGGCTGATGGCTCGATCCTTATCCCGGCCGCGCTGCGCCCCTACATGGGCGGTGTCGAGCGCATCGAAGCGCCGCTCTGACAGCGATCCGCACTACGGCCCGCGCCAGCGCCCATTCAGGCGGCTGCCGCGGGGCGCACGTTGCGGCGTGCGCTCCAGTCGTGGAAGCTCTCCAGCAGCGACAGCAGCGCCGGCACGAAGAACAGCACCAGCAGGGCGGAGAAGCCTAGCCCGAAGGCAATCGAGGTCGCCATCGGGATCAGGAACTGGGCCTGCAGCGAGCGCTCGAAGAGCAACGGCGTCAGCCCGCCGATGGTGGTGAGCGAGGTCAGCAGTACGGCGCGTAGCCGGCCACAGGACGCGCCGACCAGGGCGTCCTGCAGGGCGGCTCCCTTGTGGTGCAATTCCTTGAACAGCGTCACCAGGATGATCGAGTTGTTCACCACGATGCCGGCCAGGCCGAACAAGCCGAACATCGACAGGATGGTGAGATCGATGTCGAGCAGCCAGTGGCCGAAGATGGCGCCGGCGAGTCCGAGCGGGATGGCGGACATCACCACCAGCGGCCAGCTCCAGGACGAGAACGACCACACCAGCACCAGGTAGATCAAGCCGAGCCCGATCACCAGCCCGGTCTGCATATCCGCCATGGTTTCGCGCTGGTCGGCCGAGCGCCCTTCGAAGCTGTACTCGATGCCATAGCGGGCAGCCAGGCCCGGAAGGGCGTCGCGGGCCAGTTCGGCCTGAATCGCATTCGCGTTGTTCACCTCGCTATCGACTGCGCCCGACACCTCCACCGCGAGCCGCCCCTGGGCATGGCGCAGGGCCTCGAAGCCCCGCCTTGACTCCCAGCTCGCTACCGTCCCGAGCGGGGCGAAACGGCCGTCAGGCAGGCTGACGGTGATGCGATCGAAGACGTCGAGCCGGCTGCGTTCGTCACGCGGAAGCATGACGCGGACCTCGAGTTCGTCGCGGCCGACCTGAACGAGTTGGGCGAGCGCACCATCGAAGGCGGCGCGCAGCTGGCGACCCAGGCTCTCGGTGGTGAGGCCGAGCGCTTCGCCTGCCGGGGTGAGTCGATAGACCAACTGCTCGCGGCCGAAGGGCATGTCGTCCTCGGTCTCGCTCACCCCCGGCAGGCTCTTGAGGGTTTCCGCAAGCTCCAGTGCCGCGCGCTTGAGCGCATCGGCATCGTCGCCGGTGAGGCGGATGTTCAGGTCGCGGCCGGGTGGACCGGACTGGCGGGCCGTGAAAGTAAGCAGTTCGAGGCCGGCAACCGGGGGCAGCTTGGCGCGCCAGGCGGCGAGGAAGCGCTCGTTGCGCACTTCCCGTGTGTCGGGCGGGGTGAGCTCGACCATGATGCCGGCGAGCTGATCGCCGCGTGCGCTCGAGCCCGCACCGCTGCTGATCGTGCCGCCCAGGCGCGCGACGGCCGTCTGCACCAGACCGCCGCCCAATTCCGCCTCGGCCTCGAACAGTGCGCGCTCGAGTTCGTTCAGGAAGGCTTCGGTGTGCTGGCGCGGCGTCCCGGCGACGAAGGTGGCGTTGGCGAACACCACTTGGCCCTCGGGGGAGGGGAAGAACACGAAGCCGATCCGTCCGCCGGCGATCAGGCCGACAGCCATCACCATCAAGCCGATACTGAGCGCGACCGTGGTGCCGCGCCAGGCCAGGCTGAGTTCGACCAGGCGGCGGAAGCGGCCGTCGCGAAAGCCGGCGAAGGCGCGGTCGAGCCGCTCGCGCAGACGGGAGTGGTGCAGCCCGGCCTCGCCGGCGAGCGCCATGCGCAGGTGGGCCGGCAGGATCAGGAAGCTCTCCAGCAGCGAGGCGATGATGACCATGATCATCACGAACGGAATGTCGCCAAGGATGTTGCCGATGATGCCGCCCACCATCATCAGGGGCAGGAAGGCGGCTACCGTGGTCAGCGACGCCGCCACCACCGGCCACAGCATCCGCCGTGCTCCGCCCAGCGCGGCCTGCGTCGGGCCTTCTCCCATCTGGCGGTGAGTGTCGGCGTCCTCGCTGACCACGATGGCGTCATCGACGATGATGCCCAGCGCCATGATGAGCGCGAACAGGCTCATCATGTTGATCGTGCCACCGAACGCGAACATCAGCCCGAGCGTGGCGAGGAAGGCGGTCGGAATGCCGATCATCACCCACAGCGCCACGCGTGCGGGGAGGAAGAAATAGAGCACCGCGACCACGAGCAGCAGCCCGGAAAGGCCGTTGCTCACGAGCAGGCCGATGCGGTCGCTGATCAGCTGCCATTGCGCATCGAACACTTCGAGCTGCACGCTCGGTGGCAGGGTGGGGCGGGTCTTCGCCAGCCAGTCGTCGAGCACGCGTGCAGCCTTGAGCGAATGTCCGCTCTCGCTGCGCTGCAATTGCAACTCGACCACGCTGTCGCCGCGCTCGAACAACGCGAGTTCGTTGCCGCGGGGCTCGCGAGTGAGGGTAGCAATCTCGCCCAGGCGGACCACACCGTCCTGATCGCTCAGCACCGGCAGGTTGGCGAAGGCCTCGGCGCTTCGGCGCTGCTCCAGGCCGCGTATCTCTCGTGCGCCGTCGATCTCGCCGGCAATGCCCGCTGGCACGTCGCGTGCGAGCTGACCGATCCGCTCGCCGACCTCGACAAGGGACAGTCCCAGGCTCTCGAGTGCCGCCGAGGGCACCTCGATTGCAATGCGTTCTTCCGGCAGGCCGGTGATGGTGACGCGGTCTATGCCGGCGGCCAGCAGCTCGCTCTCGAACCGCCGCACCCAGGGCCGCAGCTCGTCTACGCTGTTGCCTCGTACCAGCAGGCGGGCGATCGGCTCATAGCGCGAGATGCGGCTGACCTCGGGGGTCTCGGCGTCGCGCGGCAGGTTGCGGAATTCATCTACGCGCTGGCGCACCTGGTCCAGCGCGAGCAGCGCGTCCGTCCCCTCGTTGAGCTCCAGTGTGATGCTCGAGATGCCTTGGGCAGACGTGGAGCTCATGCGCTTGAGGCCGTCGACCGTCTTCAGGCGTTCCTCCAGCGGCGTGGTGATCCCTGTTTCGACATCCTCGGCCGAGGCACCGGTCCAGATCACCCGCACCGAGATCACATCGAGCTCGAAGCTGGGGAAGAACTGCACGTTCATGCGTGTCAGGCCGATACCGCCCAGTACGAAGGCGAGCAACATCAGCACATTGGCCGCCACCTTGTGGCCAGCCAGCATCTGCAGGACGCTGCTGTGCTTCATTGTGCCGTCCGTTCGACCACAGCCACGGCGAGGCCGTCGATGGCATGGGGCAGGTGGGTACTCAGAACCTGCATGCCGTTCGCGAGCGCGTCCCCACGCACGAGCAACTGAACCTGATCACCGCTTCGAAGCTCGCCGGCACGCGTGATGTTCAGCCCCCGCAGTCGCCCATTCTCGATCAGGTAGAGGCGGTCCCCACCATGCAAAGCCGTGGGTGGGATCGCGAAGATGTCGTTGGCCAGCGGGCGATCGAGGACCGCATTGACGAAGGCGCCCACCGGTACCCGGTCGGCATCCTCGATGCGCAGCAGCACATCCACGCCGCGCGCATCGGCCTCACCGCTGATGCGTTCAAGGTGGGCGCGCAACGGGGTGGCGCCGAAATCGGCACGGGCATGCAGGTGCTCGCCGCGGGTGAGCGCTGCGCGCAGTTCCTCGGCGTAGAGCGCCGGTACGCGGGCGCGCAGGTAGAGTGCATCGGACGAATACAGGCTGAGCAGGGTCTGGCCGGCCTGCACCTGGTCGCCCGCAGCGACTTCCACCGTACCGATCCGCGCTGCGAAGGGCGCCACAAGTTCACCGCGCTCGGCGTCGCGCATGGCCTCGGCGAGCTGCGTCTGCAGCTGTGCAAGGCGGGCAGGGTGCTCCGCGATCGCCTGTTGGCGCTGCGTCAGGGCGAGTTGTGCGCGGGCGCGTTCCTCGCGCGCCTGATCCACCGCGCTCTCCGCTCCCAGTCGTGCGTCCTTGAGGCGTTCGAGGCGGGTAAGCCTTGCGTCCGCCAATTGCACAAGGGTGCGCTCCTGTTCGAGGGCCTGCTGGTCGCTGCGATGGCGGATGCGTTCGCGCTCCAGGTCTGCCTTCGCACGTTCGAGGCGCGGGGCGAGGTCACGCGGGTCGAGCCGGGCGAGCACTGCGCCGGCTTCTACGCGGTCGCCGTCACGCACCCGCAGTTCGAGGATGCGGGCACTGACTGGCGCTGCCGCGCGCAAACGGTCGGGCGCCTCGACGCGGCCGTAGAGTACGAGCGTTGGATGCAGCGCTGCGGCCTGCAGCGTGTGGGTCTCGACCTGCCAGACTCTCTCGCGGGTTTCGACGGCAGGTGCGCTTGGACGGGTAGCGCGCAGACCGATGAAACCGGCAACGGCAAGCGCGATGATCAGCAACGGAAGCAAACGGCGCATTCGACAAGGCCTTGGGTGCAGCGGGGCTGCATGTTTATCAGTTTTTGCTAATTATACGGCCGATGGGGCCTGCCGCCGCAGTGCCGGCGTCTGTTTGCGCCAGCGTCAGTCGGTCAGCCAGTCGGCTTCCCAGCGCGCAAGCTCGGGCAGGTGGCGCTCCGCACTGGCGCCGAGTTCGTTGTCGAGCTGCTCGATCAAGGTGCGCACACGCGCGTCGAGTGCTTCGGGCAGCATCGGTATGAACTCGACGATCAGGTCGCCGGCAGTGCGCCCCGCACGTGCCGGGAAACCCGCCCCTTCGACGCGCAACTGGCGGCAATGAGCAAGGCCCGCATCGAGCGTCACGCTACGCATGCCCGCGGGGTGCGGGATGCGCAGGCTGCCGCCGACCAGCATGCGAAGTGCACTGACCGGGCGCTGCACGACGAGGTTCCTGCCTTCGCGGCGGAAGATGCGGTGTGGGCTGAGCCTGACTCTCAGGCGCAGATCGCCACGCGGGTGGCTGGGGTCGGCATGCGGCTCGCCCTCGCCGGCAAGGCGCAGCGTATCGTCGTCAACCAGCCCGGGTGGCAGTGTGACTTCCAGCCAGCGTTCGCCGACCTGCTCGCCACTGCCGCCACAAGCCCTGCACGCGCGCGTGCGCGTATAGCCGCGCCCGTCACAGGCGTCGCAGTGCACGAGCCCCTGCGCAGTGCGCAGGCGCCCCGAGCCATGGCAGAGGGCGCACACCTGGCTGACGCTGACCTCTTCGGTGCCGCTGCCATTGCAATGCGCACAGGGCAGGGGGCTGCGAACGCATATCGCCCTTGCGCCGCCGGCGAAGGCTTCCTCGAAGCTGATCTCGAGCGTTTCCCAGCGGTCGGCGCCGCGCTCCGTTGCCCGTTGCTGCGCGCGCTCGGCCGCCGCGGTCGCGGCCGTTTCGACATCGGCGTCCGTGTCCTCGAGCAAGGCTTCGAGCAGGGCGTCATGCGCACGCCGAAGCGCCTTGAAGTGCTCGACGGCATCCGGAGCGGGATTGCGGTCCGGGTGCCATTGCATCGCCAACTGGCGGAAGGCGCGCTTGATCTGGGCGCGCGAGGCGCCAGGCTGCAGGCCGAGCAGGTGATGGGCGTCGGGCATTTCGGGGCGTATGGGATAAAGGCGACAGCTTAACCGAGCGCCCTTCGGCGCGCAGGAATGAAAAAGGCCCGGTCGATTGACCGGGCCTTTTTCGGCTGTCTGGCGCGCCCGGAAGGATTCGAACCTCCTACCCCCTGGTTCGTAGCCAGGTACTCTATCCAGATGAGCTACGGGCGCGTTGCCGATATCGTTTAGAGCCCGAAGTCGGAAGGCTTGTTTGGCGCGCCCGGAAGGATTCGAACCTCCTACCCCCTGGTTCGTAGCCAGGTACTCTATCCAGATGAGCTACGGGCGCTTTGTGCTGCACTGCGAAGGAGCGGCATTATATCTTTTGCTGCCGCAACTTCAACTGTTTTTTGGCGGAGAGGGTGGGATTCGAACCCACGGTAGGCTCGCACCTACGCCTGATTTCGAGTCAGGTACATTCGACCACTCTGCCACCTCTCCGCTCGAAGGTCGGCATTATAGTGAATCCGCAGAAAAAGTGAACGCTTTTTTTAGCGGACCGCTTCAGGCCGCGCGTGGCAGCATTTCCTCATATGCGCGGACGGCTTCGGCGGCGTACATGAGGGCAGGGCCGCCGCCCATGTAGGTGCATACCCCCAGCGTCTCCATGAACTGCTCGCGGCTCACACCGAGCCGGATCAGCGCCTTGACATGGAAGCCGACGCAGGCGTCGCAGCGCTGGGTGACGGCGATCGCAAGCGCAATCAGTTCCTTCTGCAGCTCGCTCAGCGCGCCGTCCTGCAAGGCGCCCTTGGCCATCGTGCCGAAGCCCTGCATCGTCTCGGGCGTTTCCTTTCGCAGCGTGGCGAGGGCCTTGGACACGTCGGTGGTGATCTGGACAAAGGACTTGGACATTACGTGCATTCCAGTAGTTAATGGAATGCTTATATTAACGTCTTGCGTTTGGGCGTGTCATTGCCCTTGCCGATTGGCCGATCAGGTGTCTTGATCGGCACTACCCGCAGGCGGCAATGCGTTTGTCGCGCTCGATCAGGGCGTAGGCCGAATGGTTGTGGATCGACTCGAAATTCTCCGACTCGACGACGTAGGCGTCGATGCGGGGTTCGCGCTGGAGTTGGGCGGCGACGTCGCGCACCATGTCCTCGACGAATTTCGGGTTGTCGTAGGCACGTTCGGTGACCCACTTCTCGTCAGGCCGCTTGAGCAGGCCGAACAACTCGCACGATGCCTGGGACTCGACCAGCTGGACCATTTCCTCGATCCACAGGTGGTCGTTGAGGACCGCGTTCACGGTGACGTGCGAGCGCTGGTTGTGGGCGCCGTACTCCGAGATCTTCTTCGAACAGGGGCACAGGCTGGTGACAGGCACCACCACCTTCATCGAGAACTCGTAATGGCCACCCTCGCGGATCGAGCCGATAAAGCACACTTCGTAGTCCATCAGGCTCTTCACACCGGACACCGGCGCGGTCTTGTTGATGAAGTACGGGAAGCTCATCTCGACGTGGCCGGTCTCGGCCTCGAGGCGCTCGACCATCGCACGCAGCATGGGCTCGAAGGACTCCACCGAGATCTCGCGCTCGTTGTCGTTGAGGATCTCGACGAAGCGCGACATGTGGGTGCCCTTGAAGTTGTGGGGCAGGCCGACGTACATGTTGAAGCTCGCCACCGTGTGCTGCACGCCGCCCGCCTTGTCGGCGACTTTCACCGGGTGGCGGATCGACTTGATCCCGACCTTGTTGATCGCGATCTGGCGGCTGTCCGCGCTGCTCTGGACGTCGGGCATGGCGAGATCGATGGGGTCGTTCATTGGCGTTTCTCTCGTTTCATGGTGATCGGGCCAGGTGCAAACGAGTTGCACCTGGCCCGAATCTTAGCTTTCCCGACAAAAATGCTCAACTTTTGGTGGTGGCGTCAATGTCCAGGCTGTGCTGGATGCGAGCGAGGATACCGTCGCGGTCGAGTCCGACCGAGGCCAGCAGTTGGGCCTGGTCGCCGTGGTCGATGAAGCGGTCGGGGAGGCCCAGGCGCAGCATGCGTGGTCGCGCTGCCAGGCCGTCGACGACGCGAGCCACTTCGCTGCCGGCGCCGCCGATGAGCGCGTTCTCCTCGAGCGTGACGAGCAGATCGTGGTCGGCGGCCAGGCGCGCAACGAGCGCTTCGTCCAGGGGCTTGATGAAGCGCATGTTGGCGACCGTGGCATCGATCTGCGCGCCCACGTCGAGCGCAACGCCGACCATGCTGCCGAACGCGAGCAGGGCGACGCGCCGGCCTTCGCGCACGACCTCGCCCTTGCCGATCGGGAGCGCCTGCATGCGCGCCTGAGGTGCGACGCCGGTGCCGCCGCCGCGCGGGTAGCGCACCGCCGACGGCCCGGGGTGGCTGACGGCGGTGTACAGCATCTGCCTGCATTCATCCTCGTTGGAGGGCGCCATCACGACCATATTCGGGATGCAGGTGAGATAGGATAGGTCGAATGCGCCGTGGTGGGTGGCGCCATCGGCACCGACCAGGCCTCCGCGGTCGATCGCGAACACCACTTGCAGGTTCTGCAGGGCGACATCGTGGATCAATTGGTCGTAGGCGCGCTGCAGGAAGGTCGAGTAGATCGCCACCACGGGTACGAAGCCCTCGCAGGCCAGCCCGGCGGCGAAGGTGACGGCATGCTGCTCCGCGATACCGACGTCGAAGTAGCGGTCCGGGTGCTCCTGGGCAAAGCGCACCAGGCCCGAGCCTTCCCGCATCGCCGGGGTGATGCCGACGATGCGCGGGTCGGCCTTTGCCATGTCGCACAGCCAGTCGCCGAATACCTGGGTGTAGGTCAGCTTGCCGCCGCCCTTGCCGGTCTCGATGCCCGCCGTGTGGTCGAACTTGGAGACGCCGTGGTAGAGGATGGGGTCGGCTTCGGCGAGCTTGTAGCCCTGGCCCTTGCGCGTGATCACGTGCAGGAACTGCGGACCCTTGAGCTTTCTAAGGTTCTGCAGTGTGGGGATGAGGGCATCGAGGTCGTGGCCGTCGATCGGCCCGTAATAGTGAAAGCCGAACTCTTCGAACAGGGTGCCCGGGCTGATCATGCCCTTGGCGTACTCTTCGACCTTGCGTGCAAGCTCGGCGACCGGCGGTGCGATGCCCAGCACCTTTTCGCCGACTCTGCGCGCGGTGTTGTAGGTCGAGCCCGACAGCATGCGCGCGAGGATCTTGGTCAGCGCGCCAACGGGAGGAGAGATCGACATCTCGTTGTCGTTGAGGATGACCAGCAGGTTCAGGTCGTCCATGTCGCCGGCATTGTTGAGGGCCTCGAAGGCCATCCCGGCGGACATCGCGCCATCGCCGATCACGGCGATCGCGTGGCGGTCCTCCTTGCGCGCCCGTGCTGCGACCGCCATGCCGAGCGCGGCCGAGATCGAGGTCGACGAATGCGCCGTGCCGAAGGTGTCGTACTCGCTTTCGCAGCGGCGCGGGAAGCCGGAGATGCCACCCCAGTGGCGCAGCCCGCCCATCGCCTCGCGGCGGCCGGTAAGCACCTTGTGGCCGTAGGTCTGGTGGCCGACGTCCCAGACGATGCGGTCATGAGGCGTGTTGAACACGTGATGGAGCGCGATCGTCAGCTCGACAGTGCCGAGATTGGACGACAGGTGGCCGCCCGTGCGCGATACCGACTCGATCAGGAAGGCGCGCAGTTCGTCGGCGAGGGTCGTCAGCTCCCTGCGCTCGAGTGCGCGCACGTCGGCGGGGGAGGAGATGCGTTCCAGGTGGGGGTAGGGGGCCATGGGATCCGGCGTTCCTTGCATGTTGTTTCGGGCTTCGCAGCGACTTCAGAAGGCGCGATGCACGATGTAGTCGGCGAGCTGGGACAGGCGGCCGGCGCCCGTACCAAAAGGGGCCAGCGTGCGCTGCGCGTCGGCGAGCATGTCCTCGGCGAGGCGGCGGGCCTCGGTACGGCCGAGCAGGCTCACATAGGTCGGCTTGTCGTTGTCGGCGTCCTTGCCGGCCGTCTTGCCCAGCGTGGCAGTGTCAGCTTCGGCGTCGAGGATGTCGTCGACGACCTGAAACAGCAGCCCGATCACTTTGCCATAGTGGTCCAGGCGGCCAAGGTCTGCCGCCGACAGGCGGCCTCCTGCGCGAGCGCCCAGCAGCACGGCGGCGCGGATCAGTGCGCCGGTCTTGTGTACATGCATGAACTCGAGCTCCTCGCGCGTCAGCTGCACGCCGACCGATGCAAGGTCGATGGCCTGGCCGCCTGCCATGCCGCGCGACCCCGAGGCGAGCGCGAGCTGGGCGAGCATCTCCACCCGCACCGCTGGCTCGAGCCCGGGAATGTTGTCGGCGAGCGTCTGGAAGGCGAGCGTCTGCAGGGCGTCGCCAGCAAGCAGCGCCGTCGCTTCGTCGTACTCGACGTGCACCGTTGGCTTGCCACGGCGCAGCACATCGTCGTCCATGCACGGTAAGTCGTCATGAACGAGCGAGTAGGCATGGATGAGTTCGACCGCACAGGCGACGCGATCCAGGTGGCGGGCGTCTGCGCCGGCGAGTTCGCCTGCCGCATGTGCAAGCAGGGGGCGTACCCGCTTGCCGCCGCCGAGCACCGCGTAGCGCATGGCGGAATGCAGGCGCGCCGGGGCGATCGTGGCCTCGGGCAACACCTCGGCCAGGGCCGTCTCCGTGCGTGCCTGGATGCCTGCCATCCAGTCGCGGAAGTCTCCACCCTTGTGCGTATCGATCATTGTTCGCCCCCGACGGCCTTGGTGCCTGGCGCCCCGGCGTCGAAATCGACCAGGGCATCACCTTCGAGCTGCCGCACGCGCTGTTCGGCGTCGGCAAGCGTGCCCTGACAATAACGCAGCAGGCTTACGCCACGCTGATAGCGCACGAGGGATTCCTCCAGTGGAAGCTTGCCCGCTTCCATCTCCTGGACGATGGCTTCGAGTTCCGAAACCGCGGCTTCGAAGGACTTGGGGGCGGGTGCCGACTTTGGCATGGATGAATATCTGCGCGGCAAAAGTCGGAAAATAACCGATCGCAGGTCTGGCGGTCAAACAACGGCTGGCTTACACTAACTCGTTTATTTTTCCGGATTTCTTGTCCGCAAGAGGAGGTTCGGGGATGTCCGACATCGCTTCCAAGGCTCAATTGGCCCAGGCTGCCTCCCAACTGCCTGTTTCCTGGTACTTCGACGAGAAGGTTTTCGAACTGGAGAAGAAGCTCCTCTTCGATGCCGGTCCGGGGTACGTCGGCCATGAGCTGATGGTTCCCGAGGTCGGCAACTACCGTTCGCTGGAGTGGCTTGACCACGCCAAGCTGCTGTTCCGCACCGAGCGCGGCGTGCACCAGATGTCCAACATCTGCCGCCACCGCCAGGCCATCATGCTGCAGGGCAGTGGCACGACCGAGCACGTCGTCTGCCCGGTTCATCGGTGGACCTACAACCAGCAGGGTGAACTCATCGGCGCTCCACACTTCGCGCAAAAGCCCTGCCTGGGTCTCAAGCGCGACGGTCTGGAGAGCTGGCACGGGCTGCTCTTCAAGGGGCCGCGCTCGGCCAATGAAGACCTGGCCGGCATGAAGGTCGCGCCCCAGCTCGACTTTTCCGGCTACAAGCTCGATCGGGTCGAGATTCATCAGTGCAACTACAACTGGAAGACCTTCATCGAGGTCTATCTCGAGGACTACCACGTCGTGCCCTTCCATCCCGGCCTGGGCAACTTCGTGACCTGCGACGACCTCAGCTGGCAGTTCGGTGACTGGTATTCGGTGCAGCAGGTCGGCATCACCTCCCTCGCCAAGCCGGGCTCGGCCACCTATGCCAAGTGGCACAAGGCGGTACTCGAGTACTACGGCGAGAAGAAGCCTGAGCACGGCGCGATCTGGCTGACCTACTACCCCAACATCATGGTGGAGTGGTATCCGCATGTGCTCGTGGTCAGTACCCTGATCCCGACCGACGTGGACAAGACCACCAACGTCGTGGAGTTCTACTACCCCGAGGATATCGTCGAGTTCGAGCGCGAGTTCGTGGAGGCGGAGCAGGCGGCCTACATGGAAACCGCGATCGAGGACGATGACATCGCAGAGCGTATGGATCGTGGTCGGCTGGCACTGCTCAAGGAAGGCCGCAACGAAGTCGGGCCGTACCAGTCGCCCTTCGAGGACGGCATGCAGCACTTCCACGAGTTCTACCGCCGCATCATGGCGGAACACATCGGCGCCTAGGCGCGACCGGGCCCGATGGCCTCATGAATAAAGCAGAAACCCTCGCTTTGCGGCGAGGGTTTCTGCTTGATGCCTGCCCGCTTTCAGCGTGCGTCCTGCAATTCCCTGGGCAGCGGGAAGGTCACCTTCTCGGGGACGCCGTCGAGATTGCGCACGGCGCCGCCGCTGAGCGCCTTGAGGCGTGCGATGACGTCCTCGACCAGCACCTCCGGCGCCGAGGCGCCTGCCGTAACGCCGATACGGCGCTTGCCTTCGATCCAGGCCGGATCGATGCCGGCCGCGTTGTCCACCAGGTAGGCGGGCACGCCGCGAAGCTCGGCCACTTCGCGCAGGCGGTTGGAGTTGGAGCTGTTCTTCGAGCCCACCACGAACACCACGTCCGCATACGGAGTCATGAACTTCACCGCATCCTGGCGGTTCTGGGTGGCGTAGCAGATGTCGTCCTTCTTCGGGCCGGCGATGTTCGGAAAGCGCGCACGCAGGGCGTTGACGATGGTTGCCGCATCATCGACCGACAGCGTGGTCTGGGTGACATAAGCCAGCAGCTCCGGATTCGCCACTTGCAGCGCGGCGACGTCCTCGGGTGTTTCGACAAGGTGGATGCCGGTCGCGACCTGGCCCATCGTGCCTTCGACCTCGGGGTGGCCCTTGTGGCCGATCATGATGATCTCGCGGCCCTGCTCACGCATGCGGGTGACCTCGATGTGCACCTTGGTGACCAGCGGGCAGGTGGCATCGAACACGCGCAAGCCGCGCTTCTCCGCCTCTTCGCGCACCGCCAGCGACACCCCATGTGCGGAAAAGATCACCGTATTGCCGCTCGGTACCTCATCGAGCTCATCGACGAACACTGCACCCTTGTTGCGCAGATCGTCGACCACGAACTTGTTATGCACGACCTCATGGCGGACATAGATGGGGGCGCCGAAGCGCGTGAGCGCACGCTCTACGATCTCGATCGCGCGTTCCACGCCGGCGCAGAAGCCGCGCGGGTTGGCCAGCAGGATTTCCTTGTCGCTCATTGTTGTCTCTGTGTGGGGCAGGGTGGGGCTTGGTGTGGTCAGAGGATACCGATGACCTCGACCTCGAAGTGGATGTGCTTGCCCGCGAGCGGATGGTTGAAGTCGATGAGCGCCGACTGGTCGTCGATCTCGCGCACCAGGCCGGAGTAGCGCGAGCCGTCGGGCGCGGTGAACTCCATGATGCTCATGGCTTCGATGTCCTCGTCGGGCATGTGCTCACGCTTGACGCGCTCGATCAGCTCGGCGCGGTGGGGGCCGAAGGCATTCTCCGGCTCCAGCTCGAAGATGTGGCGGCTACCGGGCACCAGGCCGACGAGCAGCTTCTCCATGGCCGGCAGCATCTCGCCTGCGCCCAACTGCAGCGTCGCCGGCGTGGCGTTGAAGGTGCTGATCAGTGGTTGGCCGTTGGGCAGCGAGATGCGGTAGTGCAGGGTGACGAGGCTGTTGGCGTCGATGGTCTGGCTCAAGATCGGGCTCCGGGGCTTATTCAAGGCTGCTGCGCATGAGGGCTGCGGAGTTGTCCCCACAGCATCAGCACGACACCGACGGTGATCGCGGAGTCAGCCAGGTTGAACGCCGGCCAGCTCCAGCCGGCGTAATGAAAATGCAGGAAGTCGACGACCGCGCCATGGACGAGTCGGTCGTAAACGTTGCCCAGCGCACCGCCGATGATCAGGGCGAAGGCAGCGGGCAGGATCTTCTCGTGGCGGTGCTGGTACGTCATCACCAGCAGCCAGGCGCTGATCACCAGGGCCAGGATGGTGAAAAACCAGCGCTGCCAGCCCCCGTGGTCGGCCAGGAAGCTGAACGCGGCGCCGGGATTGAATACCAGCACCAGGTCGAAGAAGCTCGTGATCGGGATGACCTGACCGTAATGCAGGTTTGCGAGCACGAGCTGCTTGGTGACCTGGTCGAGCACGCCGACCGCGGCTGCAAGCAGCAGCCACGGCAGCATCAGGAGGAGGGCGCTGCGTGTGCGGGGCGTGGTCATTGTGGCTGAGAGCTCAGGCATGGCTGCGGATTTCGCCTTCGCCGAACAGGTTGCTCACGCAGCGGCCGCACAGGCTAGGATGCTCGGCGTCGCTGCCGACGGAGTCGACGTAGTGCCAGCAGCGCTCGCACTTCTGCGCCCCGCTCGGCGTGGCGACGATGCGCTCGTCGTCAACGCTGTCCACCTCAGACAGGTGTGCGCCCGAGGTCATGGTGACGAAGCGCAGGTCTTCACCCAGGCTGGCCAGTGCGGCGAACTTGTCGGCGGTGAGCGCGAGCTCGAGTTCGGCTTGCAGCGAGGCGCCCACCTTGCCTTCGGTGCGCAGGGCTTCGATCACCTTGAGGCCTTCGCTGCGCACGCTCCGAATGATCTCCCAGCGTGCGATGAGCCCGGCCTCGCCCTCTTGCGCGGGCAGGGCGTGGAAGCTGTGCAGCATCACGCTGTCGGCCTCCTCGCCCGACCGGGCGGGGTTGAGGATGGCCCAGGCTTCCTCGGCAGTGAAGGAAAGGATCGGCGCCATCAGCTTGAGCAGCGTCTGGGTGACGTGCCACAGCGCTGTCTGCGCGGCACGGCGTGGCAGGCTGCCGGCCGCGGTGGTGTACAGGCGGTCCTTGAGGATGTCGAGGTAGAAGGCGCCGAGGTCCTCGGCACAGAACACCTGCAGGGCCTGCACCACGCGGTGGAACTCCATCTTCGCGTAGTCGGCCTCGGCCTGCTGTGCGAGCTGGCGGGTAAAGGCCAGCGCATAGCGGTCGATGTCCATCCACTGCTCGACCGGCACCGCATCGCTGGCGATGTCGAAGTCGGCGGTGTTGGCGAGCAGGAAGCGCAGCGTGTTGCGGATGCGGCGATAGACCTCGATCACGCGGTCAAGGATCTCCTTGGAGATCGACAGCTCGCCCGAGTAGTCGGTGGAGGCGACCCACAGGCGCAGGATCTCGGCGCCGAGCTTGCCGGTGACCTCTTGCGGAACGACCACGTTGCCGAGCGACTTGCTCATCTTGCGCCCGGCGCCATCCACCGCAAAGCCGTGCGTCAGCAGGCTGCGGTACGGTGCATGGCCGTCAATGGCGCAGCCGGTGAGCAGCGATGAATGGAACCAGCCGCGGTGCTGGTCCGAGCCTTCCAGGTACATGTCGGCACGCGGGCCTTCGGGGTGGCCGTCGTTGTGCGAGCCGCGTAGCACGTGCTTGTGCGTGGTGCCGGAGTCGAACCAGACGTCGAGGGTGTCGCTGATCTTGTCGTACTGTGCGGCCTCGGCGCCGAGCAGCTCTGCAGCGTCGAGCTTGAACCAGGCCTCGATGCCTTCCTGCTCCACACGCTTGGCAACCTCTTCCATCAGGTCGACCGTGCGCGGATGCAGCTCGCCGGTCTCCTTGTGCAGGAAGAAGGGGATCGGCACGCCCCAGTTACGCTGGCGCGAGATGCACCAGTCGGGTCGGTTGGCGATCATCGCGTGCAGGCGTGCCTGGCCCCAGCCGGGGTAGAACTTGGTGGCCTCCACGGCGCGTAGTGCGCGCTCGCGCAGCGTCGACCCGTCGGCGGCAGTCCGATCCATGCCGACGAACCACTGCGCGGTCGCGCGATAGACCAGCGGGGTCTTGTGGCGCCAGCAGTGCATGTAGCTATGGGTGATCTTGCCGTGCGACAGCAGCGCGCCGACTTCGGCGAGCTTGTCGACGATGGCGGCGTTGGCCTTCCAGATGTTCATGCCGCCGAAGAAGGGCAGGTCGGGCACGTACTCGCCGCCACCCATCACCAGCGACAGGATCTCCTCGTTGCTGCGGCCATAGGCGCGCCACGAGTTGAAGTCGTCCACGCCGTGAGCGGGGGCCGAATGCACGATGCCGGTGCCGGCGTCCACGCCCACGTAGTCGGCCAGGTACACCGGCGATGCGCGGTCGTAGAAGGGGTGGCGGAACTCGATGCGGTCGAGCGCGGCGCCCTTCGCGGTAGCGACGATGCTGCCCTCGAGCTGATAGCGCTGCAGGGCGGATTCGACCAGTTCCTTGGCGAGCACCAGCAGACGATCACCCACGTCTACCAGCGCGTAGTCGAACTCGGGATGAGCATTGAGTGCCTGGTTGGCGGGGATGGTCCACGGGGTGGTGGTCCAGATCACTGCGGCGGCGGGCTTGTCGAGCTTGGCCAGGCCGAAGGCGGCGGCAAGCTTGCCAGCCTCGGCCGCCGGGAAGGCGACGTCGATCGTCGGTGACTGCTTGTCGGCGTACTCGACCTCCGCCTCGGCCAGCGCCGAGCCGCAGTCGAAGCACCAGTTCACCGGCTTCAAGCCCTTGAAGACGTAGCCGTTCTTCGTCATCTCGGCGAGCGCGCGGATCTCGTTGGCTTCGTTGGCGAAATCCATCGTGCGGTAGGGATTGTCCCAGTCGCCGAGTACGCCCAGACGGATGAAGTCGGCCTTCTGGATCTCGATCTGCTCGGCGGCGTAAGCGCGGCACAGCTCGCGCACCTTGTCCGCAGGCAGGTTCTTGCCGTGGGTGACCTCGACCTTGTGCTCGATCGGCAGGCCGTGGCAGTCCCAGCCCGGCACGTAGGGCGCATCGAAGCCGGCGAGGGTCTTCGAGCGCACGATGATGTCCTTGAGGATCTTGTTCAGCGCATGGCCGATGTGCAGGCTGCCGTTGGCGTAGGGCGGGCCGTCGTGGAGCACGAACTTGGGCCGGCCGGCGCTGGCCTTGCGGATGCGCTGGTAGAGCTTGCTCTTTTGCCAGTCGGCGATCCAGTTCGGCTCGCGCTTGGGCAGGTCGCCGCGCATCGGGAAGGGGGTGTCGGGCAGGTTGAGTGTCTTGCGGTAGTCGGCCATGGCTGGAACTTGACTCTTGTGGGTTCTGTTGGGGGTGCGCAGCCTGGGCGCCGTCAGTCGCGCACCGCGGGGCGGTCTGCAAACCACTGGCGTGCCGCCTCGGAGTCGAGGGCGATCTGGGTCCGCAGGGCGTCGAGCGAGTCGAACTTCTGTTCGCTGCGCAGCTTGTGCAGGAAATGTACGCGAATGTGCGCACCGTAGCAGTTCTGCGACCACTCGAAGAGATGCACCTCGAGCCGGGCGCGGCCGCGCGCCGTTGCGGTAGGCCGTACGCCAATATTGGCGACGCCGAGGATGCGCTCTTCGGCCAGGCCCTCGACACTGACGACATAGACACCGGTCAGTGCGGGCCGGCGGTGCTTCATCTGGATGTTTGCGGTCGGGAAACCCAGCTGGCGGCCCAGCTTGTCGCCGTGGCTGACACGGCCGGCAATGCTGTAGGGGCGGCCGAGCAGGCGTGCGGCGTGGCCGAGGTCGTCTTCGAGGAGCGCATTGCGCACGGCCGAACTCGATACCCGCTCGTCGTCCACGCACAGGGTCGGCATTGACTCGACCCCGAAGCCATGGGTCACGCCCGCCTCCTGAAGCATCGCGAAGCTGCCCTGGCGGCGTGCGCCGAAGCGGAAATCGTCGCCAATGAACAGATGGCGCACGCCCAGTCCGCGCACCAGCGTGTCGTCAATGAAGCTCTGCGCCGACTGTGAGGCCAAGCGTGCGTCGAAGCGGCAGATGTAGGTGCGATCGACGCCTGCGGACTGCAGCAGCATCAGTTTCTCGCGCAGCGAGGCCAGTCGTGCCGGCGCGTCGGCAGGGCTGAAGTACTCTCGCGGATGCGGCTCGAAGGTGAGCACCACCGCCGGCAGGCCGAGTGCACGAGCCTTTCCGGTCAGCAGCGAGAGCAGCGCCTGGTGACCGCGATGCACGCCATCGAAGTTGCCGATGGTGAGCACCGCAGGCGTATCGGCATGCTCGGGAATCCCGCGATGAACCTGCATAAGCGCCTGAAAAAGCCGCAATTATAGCGACAAAGCCCGCGTCTGCGGGCTTCGAGGCCAAGGCGCGGAGCGGACGGTCGAGCGCTGGCGCCGCGTTACCGACGACTCAGTCGAGGCGGGCGACGCGCGTCGGCGTGCTGGGCGCATGCTCCTGGAAGTAGCGCTTTATGCCGCGCATCAGCGCGTTGGCCATCTTTTCCTGGTAGGCCTCGTCGTTGAGCCGGCGCTCTTCCTGCGGGTTGCTGATGAAGGCGGTTTCGACCAGAACGGACGGAATGTCGGGCGCGCGCAGCACGGCAAAGCCGGCCTGCTCTACTTCGGGCTTGTGCAGCCGGTTCACCGTACCGAGCTCGCCAAGCATCGCCCGCCCGAGCTTGAAGCTGTCGTTGATCGTTGCCGTCTGCGACAGGTCGAGCAGGGTGCGGGCAATGTGGCCGTCCTGGCGTGCAAGGTTGACGCCGCCGACGAGGTCGGCGTCGTTTTCCTTCTGCGCCAGCCAGCGTGCGGCCGAGCTCGACGCGCCGCGCTCGGACAGCACATAGACCGAACTGCCATTGGCTTCGGGGCGCACGAAGGCGTCAGCATGGATCGACACGAACAGGTCGGCGCGCACCCGGCGAGCGCGTGCGACGCGTTGATGCAGCGGTACGAAGTAGTCGCCGTCGCGCGTCAGCACTGCACGCATGCCGGGCTCGGCGTCGATCTTGCGCTTGAGGCGGCGCGCGATCGACAGCGTCACGTTCTTCTCGTAGCTGCCGCCGCGCCCGATCGCGCCCGGGTCCTCGCCGCCATGGCCGGGGTCGAGCACCACGGTGTAGAGGCGGTTCGCAGCGGGCTGCTTGGCGGGTTCGCGGCGCGCCGGCTCGCGGCCCTGCGCGCGCGCCACCGGCGTTGCATCCTTGCCGTCCTCGCCCATCGCAGCGTCCATCGGCGAGTCCTTGAGGATCAGCGCCATGAGCGGGTCGTGTTCTTCTGTGGGGTGGAGGTCGAGCACCAGTCGATGGCCGTAGTTGCCGACCGGAGCCAGGGTGAACACCTGCGGATTGATCGGCGCCTTCAGCTCGACAACCACGCGCACCACGCCCGGCCTGTTCTGGCCTGCCCGAATCTGGCGGATGTAGGGGTCGCTGTCGAGCACCTTCGACGGCAGGGACTGCAGCACGCTATCGAGGCGCACGCCTTCGAGGTCGACCACCAGGCGGTCGGGGTCCTGCACCAGCATGTGGCTGAAGCGCAGCGCCGACGCACCTTCGAGGGTGATCCGCGTGTAATCGGGCGAAGGCCACACGCGCACCGCGACGAGGCTGGCCGGTGCGGCGTGGCCCACCGGACTGACCATGAGCGCGAGCGACGCACCTGCGAACTTGAGCAGTTGGCGCCGATTCAGGCCGCGTACGCCGGCCGTGACCGTAGCGACCTCGCGGCCAGCACCGACCTGCCCGATCAATTCGTCCCGGGCGCCGGGCCTGCACCCTGCAATGTGTTCCCCAGTTCGATCACGCATTTCCGCCCCGCATCCGTGTGTCCGCTGATCTCCGCAAAGCGCCCGTCGGCTTCGGTTCGAAGCTGGATTTCGAGGTCGGGGGAGGGGATGTAGGGGGCCGCCTTGTCGGGCCACTCCACGATGCACACGCCCCGTCCTTCGAAGTACTCGTCCAGCCCCGCGTCCAGATATTCTTCGGGCGAATTGAAGCGATAAAAATCAAAGTGATATAAGTCTAATCTAGAAACTACGTAAGGTTCAATCAAGGTGTATGTGGGGCTCTTCACCTTACCCTCGTGGCCGAGGGCGCGCAGCACGCCACGGGTGAGGGTGGTTTTGCCCATGCCGAGGTTGCCCTGCAGCCAGATCCGCAGGCCGGGCGCGAGTGCCGCCGCCAGTGCCGCGCCAAGTGCTTCGGTGTCGGCTTCCGCCGGCAAGTGCGCGTCCAGGCGGGCGCCGCTATCATCGGCAGCTTGATTCAACTCGATCATGGGAACCTCGTGGTGATGGCGTCAGGTCAGGGCAGGGACAGTGTGGCGGGGGCACCGGACATGTCGTCTGCGGCGGGCGCGCAGCCTGCCGCGGTGTCGGGTTGGGGCCCGAGCGACGGGCTTGAATTTGTTGCGCAGATCAGACAGTGGGGGCGGGAGTTCGGCTTCAATGCGATCGGCGTGGGCGGAATCGACCTCACGGATGCCGAGCCGGGGCTGATGGCCTGGGTGGAGGCCGGCTTCCACGGCGACATGGATTATATGGCGCGACACGGCCTCAAGCGCGCGCGCGCAGCCGAGCTGGTGCCCGGTACGGTGCGCGTGATCAGTGCGCGCATGGACTACTGGCCCGCGGCTGCCGACGCCGGCGCGGCGCTTGCCGACCCGCAACGTGCCTATGTGTCGCGTTACGCATTGGGGCGCGACTACCACAAGGTGTTGCGCGCGCGCCTGCAAAAGCTCGCCGAGCGCATTGCCGCTGCCGTGCCGCACCAGTACCGCGTATTCACCGATTCCGCCCCGGTGCTGGAGGTGGAGCACGCCAGCCGCAACGGACTCGGATGGCGCGGCAAACATACCCTGCTGCTCGATCGCTCGGCGGGTTCGTGGTTCTTCCTCGGCGAGATCTTCACCGACCTGCCGCTGCCGGTCGACGAACGGCTCGAGCCGCACTGCGGCCGCTGCACGGCCTGCATCGACGCCTGTCCCACCGGCGCCATCGTCGCGCCCTATCGTGTCGATGCGCGGCGCTGCATCTCCTACCTGACCATCGAGTTGCAGGGCGCCATACCGGAAGCGCTGCGCCCGCAACTCGGCAACCGCATCTACGGCTGTGACGACTGCCAGCTCGCCTGCCCCTGGAACCGCTTCGCCCAACTCAGCTGCGAGCCCGACTTTGCGCCCCGGCATCGCCTCGACAGCGCCACGCTGGTCGAGCTCTTCGCCTGGTCGGCGGCCGACTTTGCCGAGCGCACGGCGGGCAGTCCGATCTACCGTATCGGCCACGAGCGTTGGTTGCGCAACATTGCCGTGGCCTTGGGCAATGCGCCGACCACCGCCGCTGTCCTCGCTGCCCTGCAGGCACGCGCGCAGGACGACAGCGCCATCGTGCGCGAGCATGTGGCCTGGGCACTGGATCGCCATGGCGGGGCGACGAGCGGCTAGAATCCGCGGCCCTCTCGTCTGTGGCCCTCTCGTCTGCAGTCCTCTTGTCTGCAACCCCCTCCCAGGAACCGCCGCGCCTCATGGAACAACACCTCGAACACCGCCTCGAGAAGCTCGAGACCAAGCTGATGGCTGCCGAGGATCTGCTCGACGAACTCAACCGCACGGTATGGCGGCAGCAGCAGGCGCTGGAACTGCAGCGCGAGCAGCTGCGCCAGCTTGCCCAGCAGGTCAAGACCATCCAGCCCGGCAACCCGCTGCGCCCCGAGGACGAGGTGCCGCCGCACTGGTAGAGGGCGTCAGGGTATGAGCGCGCCGGTTAGGCGGGCGAGGGTGTCGCCAAACGCGCTGGTCAGTACCACCAGCAGGGGCATCCCGTAGGCGAATGCGTACACTGCCAGCCTGATGCGCTGGTGCGCGCTGCGCAGCTCCAGAAAGTGGTCGCACACCAGCCGCAGCTTGACCGCCATGACCACGGCGACCATCACGGCAACGCCCAAGCCGGCATCTGCCCGTCCGCCCAGGCCGGCCCCTGCCACGCTCAGCAGCACCAGCAGCAGCCACGCCAGGTCGACCTTGCGTGTTTCGCTCATTGTCTCGGTCCCTTGGTCGGCATTGGGCTCATCGCAGCACATAGAACAGCGGGAAGATCATCAGCCACAGGATGTCCGTCGCGTGCCAGTAGCAGGCAAAGGCTTCCAGGCCACCATGCTCGGCCACCGTGTAGGCGCCCCCGGCGGTGCGTGCCATCACCCACAGCATGCCCAGCAGTCCCCAGAACACATGTACCAGGTGGGTGAAGGTGAGGTAGTAGTAGGTCACCACGAACACCCCGGCGTTGCTGTCCAGCCCGTGGCTGAAGTTCCAGCGCAGTTCGAGGATCTTGATCAAGGGGTAGCCCAGCCCGAACACGAAACCGGCCAGCAACCAGCGCAGGCAGGCCGGCTTGCGCCCGGCGCGCATCGCATGCAGCGCGCGCGCCACGCACCAGCCACTGGTGAGCAGCATCAGCGTGTACCCGGTGCCTGCAGCAAGCGACAAGCGTCCCGGCCCGGCCTCGAATGCGTCCGGGTTGTGTGCGCGGGCGATGAAATACACCGCGAACAGCAGCGCGAACTCGGTCAGCTCGCAGAAGATGCCCACCCACATGGCCTTGCTGCCGGGGATGCGGCCGGCAACTGGTGCGGTGTGGTCAGAACGATCGGGGAAAGCGAGGGCGGCAGGCACGGCAGGGGCTCGGAGCAGGGTGAGGCGGCGCCAGGGCAACACGCCCCAGGCAGGATCACCAACTGATACGCTCAACGCTACCGCGCTGCCTTGATCCAGGGTAAATCCTCGCAGCCGGTGCCATACTGGCGGCCCGCGCCAAAACCGGAGTCCAGACTCGTGAAGATCATTTCCCTGCTTGCTCTCGGAGCCGTCCTGCTGGCGCCGCTGGCGCAGGCCGAAACCGTCGGTAGCGTCGACACCGCCTTCAAGCTCATCGGTCGGAACCACCAGGTCGTCGTCGAGGTGTTCGATGATCCGAAGGTGAAAGGCGTGTCCTGCTACGTATCGCGCGCCCGCACGGGCGGCGTGAAGGGCACGCTGGGCCTGGCGGAAGACACTGCCGACGCCTCGGTGGCCTGCCGGCAAGTGGGCGAGATCTCGTTCGCCGAGCCGCTGCGCAGGCAGGAGGAGGTGTTCTCGCAGAGCGCGTCGATCCTGTTCAAGAAGATCCGCATCGTGCGCATGGTCGACAGCGCACGCAACACGCTGGTCTATCTCGTTTACAGCGACAAGCTGATCGACGGCAGCCCGCAGAACAACGTCACCGCGGTGCCTGTCCCGCAGGCCGTCGCCATTCCCGTGCGCTGAGCGCGCCGCGCGCGCGGCACACGGGCTGCCGCGCTTCAGGCCGCCGCCACCTCGGCGAGGCTGCACTTGGTGACGCCGAATTCGGTACGCACCAGCAAGGGGTAGCTCGCGCCGCTGAAACGGCCGAAGTGGCCGATGTTATAGCCGACTACGCAGCCGGCGATGTGGCCGATGCGCACACGCCGGCCGACACGGTAGCCAGCGCGGATCGCACGGTTGACGGCGTGCTCGACGCTGCCATGCCAGGGGTGAGGGCAGTTGCCGCTGCGTTTGCCCTCGATTACGGAGAGGGGCTGAGTGCTCATGATGACCTCTGTCAGGGGCCTGGGGATTGGGCCTTCAAGACCCGTAACGGCCCGCCTCGGGCGGGCTTGATGCACTTTCCCGCAGTCCCTTGCGTGCAGCAGTGACGCCCGTCACGGCGCGGCGCAATCACTCCGCCTACGGCGCACTGCCGCTACCCGGTCGTGACCAGGCTCACACCCGCCGCTGGCTCAGCGCGCGCACTGCGCGGCCAGCCACCGCCCCTCGGTCTCGACGTCGAGATCGCCGCGCGTCGAGCGCATGGTCACGCGCGTGGTGAAGTGCTCCGCGGAGTGAACGCGTGCGCGGAAGTTGCCGGTTGCGCTCGGTCCGGTGCAGCTCAGCGTGCCCGTCACCGTGTTGCCCTGCCTGGTCACGTCGCTGAGCACGCAATTGCCCTCCACCTTGCCGGAGAAAACGTTGTCCTGGCGAGCCTGCTCAGGCGTGATGCAGGTGCGCGCCGTACCGTCCGCGCCCAGGCTGACACCCCGCTGCGCCATCTGCTGCTCGACGATGCGGCGGGTGTCGGCAGGCAGGTTCTTGAGCTGCTGCTGCAACTGCGCCATGTGCGCTGACATGTCCGGCAGGCCGCCCACACTCAGGTGGGTGGAGCGGAACTCCCACAGCCCGGGGCGGATGTTGTCCACGGCGTGGGAGGAGAGCGGGAGGCTGGCGAGCGCGAGGGCAAGCAGGGCGAACCGGTGGGACGTCATGACGGGGCTTCCTGGGAGGTTGCGGTTGGGCGAAGGCCGGATTATCGCTGGCGAGCACGGAGTATTTCCGTGGCTTTGTGCAAGCAGGTGTGCGCTTACTGCCCTGAGGTGAGGCCGATCCAGGACAGCATCCCGGTTACCGCGGAAGCCCCGCCCCACCAAAGCAGTATCACCGAGGCGACCGCCGCCAGCGTGGCCAGGTAGCCGCCCAGCAACATCAGTCCGTCGCGCAGACGCAGCCCCCAGGATTGGCTCGCCGGGCGAGGATGAGGAGCACCGGGACTGCGTCATCGAGCGTTGGGACTACACACCCGATGCGCAGGGTTTCGTCCGTGCGGCCCTCACCCGGCTCGCTCCGGAGCGAGCCTGAGCTCAGGCGGCGGCGAGCGCTGTTCCACGGCGGCTGCCCGGCGCTAGAGCGCGCAAGGTCGAAATCTGCACGGACGGCTGTGCAGAATTCGCAATCCGACTCAGTCCGTGTCCACCTGCACTGCGACGCGCTGCACGATCGCCCGCAGCGCTGCGCTGTCCGCCAAACCCGTAATGAAGCGCTGCGGGATGCGGCTAAAGCCGACCTGCGCCCCCACCAGCGCCCCCGTCAGCATCGCCCGCGCCAGGTTCTGTCCGCCGCCATTCACCGCGTGCAGCACCGCGGACTCGAAGTCGTCGGCAAAGCGCGCCGCCAGGTAATAGGCGGCGGGGAACTGGTGGTACACCGCGCACGGCATGCCATACACCAGCGACACCTTCCACGCCGGCTCGATACGTACGTCTGGGTCGAGCGCTGCGCGCGCGATTGAGGATTGCGTGAGCAGCGCATCCGGCGAGGGGAAGCGGCCGGCGGTCGGGACCTCGACACTGCCGGGCCTCGGCGCCTGCAGGTTTCCAGAGGTGACGGTGTGGAAGGGCAGTGCGCCGGACTTCACCCGCGCCATCAGCTTGACCGAGATCGCCGCATCGAGTGCATGGCCCTCGACCAGCATGCCGAGCACCGCGCCGAAGGCCACCGTCATCGCCACCACGGTGCCGTCGGTCTGGGTGAGCACGGTGTTGCGGGTGACGGCATCCGCCAGCGCCGCCGGGTCGAGCGCGTAGCGCACCGCGATCGCCAGCGTGCGCTCGGCGGCCTCGGTGGTATCGGCATTGCCGGCGACCTGGCCCCAGGGCAGGCCCTGCTGCATGCGCTTGCGCCAGGCTTCGCGGATCGACTGGCTGGTATAGCCGCCGGGGCCGTGCATCGGCGTGCCGTCAATCTGCGGGAAGAACACCTCGTCCATCCGGCGGCAGAAGTCGGCCTCGTCATAGCTGCCACGCTCGGCCAGCGATTCCAGCGTCAGACGCAGCAGCACGCCCGCCTGCGAGGATTCGCCCGCCTTCATGCCCGCGAGGTAGTGGTCGGGCATCGGCGCAGTGTAGTCGGAGATCCACGCGCCGTAGCGCGTACGCAGCGCGTCGAGGTCGTAGTACCAGTGTGGCCCCAGCGCCAGTGCGTCGCCGATGAAGGCGCCCATCAGCGCGCCGGCGGCGCGGTCGGCGAGGGGCGCAGGGTCGGCGCGGTTGTCGACCGCGCTCATGTGCGCTTTCGCCAGATGGTCAGCTCCGACAGGGTGTGCTGGTGTTTGCGCCGCGTCTCGCGGATCACGAAGGGCACGGCTTGCGGCCCCTGCACCAACTCGAAGTCGGCGGCGAGCAGTTCCTTCAGGCCGTCGAGCGTGGTGAAGGACTCGCCGTCCTTCTTGAAGCCACCGATCCACTCCTCGCGCTTGGTGTGTTCTTCCAGCCAGGTGTAGGGCGAGGCGAGCAGCAGCAGGCCGCCGGGGTTGAGGCGCCGCGGCACATCGGCGAGGAAGCGGCGCGGGCTGTACAGGCGGTCGATGAGGTTGGCGGCGAGGATGAGGTCGAAGCCGGTGAACACCTCCTTGAGGTTGCAGGCGTCGCCCTGCCAGAACTCGACGCGGCCGGCGGTCTCGGCCAGGCCCAGCGCGTCGAGCCGGCGCTCGTGGTAGCTCACCAGCGCGCCCTCGTCGGGCATGGTGTAGCGCAGCGCACCGGTCTCGGCGAGCCTGGCGCCGGCCTGGATGAAGCGCGCCGAGAAGTCGATGCCGACCACGCGCTCGAAGGCGCGCGCGAGTTCGAAGCTGGCGCGGCCAGTGGCGCAGCCGAGGTCCAGCGCGCGGCCGAACTGGCCGTTGCCGAAGCGACGCAGGGCGCTGATCGCGATGTCGGCGAGCGCCTTCGGGAAGTTGGGTACGCCGAAGGCCTCGTCGCCGTAGTGGAACTCGGCGTACTGCGACAGCAGCGCATCGGTCTCGTAGGTCGAGGACGGATTGAGCGCGGGGGCGTCGCTGACGATGTAGCGGAAACCCGCGTGCTGGAAGAAGTGGCGGCGGAAGGCGTAGCGCGCGGCGTGGCGCGACTCGTTACCGGCCGAGATCCAGCTGCCGCCCTTGATGATGGCATGGCGGTCGTCGAAGGTCGGCGTGGTGAAGTCGTCGTAGATCGGGTGCACGTCGAAGCCGTCGAAGGGATAGGTCGGCGTCTCGCACCACTGCCACGCGTTGCCCACCACGTCGAACAGTTCGCCGTGCGCGAAGCGGGTCACCGGGCAGCTCGAGGCCCAGTGGTCGAGATGCAGGTTGGCCTTGGCCGGGGCGTCGTGCGGCACGTCGGCGAGGTCGGCGTGGTCGTAGAGGCGGTTCCATTCGTCCTCGGTGGGCAGGCGCACCGGCTGACCGTTCTCGCGCGCCTTCCAGCGGCAGAAGGCGCGCGCCTCCAGGCAATTGACCTCCACCGGCCAGTCCCAGCACATCGGCACTTCTTCGGTCATCAGGCGCAGCTTCCAGCCGGCGGCGTCGGGTACCCAGAAGGTCGGGTGTTCGGCACGCGCAAAGCGCTTCCAGCCCAGGCCTTCCTCGTCCCACACGCTATCGTCGGCATAGCCGCCGGCTTCGACGAAGTCGAGGTATTCGCGGTTGGTGACCAGGCGGCGCGCCGCCCGGAAGGCCGGTACCTCGGCGCGATGGGTACCGTATTCGTTGTCCCAGCCGTAGATCGGCTCGTCGAAGCTGCGGCCGAGCTGCACGACGCCGGCGGGGATGTCGACCAGGGTGTTGGCGGGCGGCTCGCCGTGCTCGGCGCAGGGCTGCCAGGCGGGGTGGGGCTTCACGTAGTGCAGCGCGTGCTGGCGCATCAGCACTGACGAGGTTTCGAGGTGGATGCGCTCGTGCTCGATGCCCATCACCACCGCCCAGAACGGATCCTTCCAGCCGATCGGCAGCGTGAAGGGTGTCTCCCGGATCACCCGGTCGACCACCGCCCGCACCTTGTTCCGGTACGCGGCGACCTCGGCCACCGTGGGCCAGTCGTAGCGGGTGTCGTCGAGGTCGTCCCAGCTCATCTCGTCGACGCCGACTGCGAACATCGATTCCAGGCGCGGATCGATGCGCTGCTCGATCAGGCCGGCGAGCAGGAGCTTGTTGATGAAGAAGGTCGCGGTGTGGCCGAAGTAGAAGATCAGCGGGTGACGCAGGCTGATCGGCTTCTTGTAGTAGGCCTCGTCACAGGCCAGTACCTCGAACAGCGACTCGTAGCGGTCGAAGGTGGCGTGGAAGTAGTGCAGCAGCTCGGCGCGCTTGGCTTCGACGTCCTGGCCGGCGAGCAGCGGGGTGCGGGGGAAGAGGGCGTTCATGGTCGGCATCCGCGAGGCGATGCATGGGACTGTGCAAGATCGCGGGCGCGGGATCAAGGGCGGCTGGGGTGGGGGAGGTGAGGGACAGGCGGGGTGCGGGCGAGTGCTTTTGCGTGGAAGCGGCGCCCGCCGCGAGGGTTTGAAGGCGATCGGCGTTGGGGGGGCGATGAAAAGCTCGCGGCGGGCGCCGCTCCTACCGGAAACCGCCGCGCGCGTCCCCCGCGTGGGAGCGGCGCCAGCCGCGAGTCTTTTACGACCCTTTCGGCGCCCGCCCACGCGCCCGAACGCGCCCGAACGCGCCTCAGCGGCTCAGCCGGGCGCCAAGCTCGCGCACCGCGCTTGGAATGACGCTGGGGGTGGCAGTGGGGGGGGTGGAGGACTGCGCGAGACGCGCCAGCAGTCGTGTCACCACCGCCTCGATGGGGAGTGAGGCGCCGAAGTGCAGGGGCTGGCCCGCCTTGAAGACGGCCAATGTGGGGAAGTCGTCCACGTCGATATCGCCCACGAGTTCGGCATCGTCCTCGATGTCGGCCCAGGCAAAGACGATCTCGGGATGGGCCAGGGCGATGCGGGTGAGCACCGCCTGGAAGTCACGGCAGGTGCCGCACCAGTTGGCGCACAGGGCCATCACGACCAGAGGGGCGTCGTTCAGGCGGGGGTGGTTGGGCAGTTGTTGTGCAGGTGTCAGCATGTTGCGCCTACGGTGTGTCGATGGCAGCGCGGCGCGCGCGTTGTCCTGGGGCCGGATCGTGGCGCTTGTGCGGGGAGCGTAGCTTACCCCTTGCCTTGGCGGCATGTCGCGTAGACACTGCCGTCGCTGCTGCGCTCGACCCGTGGCGATCATCCCATGCGGGCACTGGCCCTGCGGCTTGATTGCGGTCAATCAGGGTTTCGGTTCGAGCCGCTAGAGTTCCGTTTCGCCTGTTACCGCCTGGCCACTGGGCCGGCCCTCGCACCTACCATGCGCCTGACACGCTCTGCCCGTTCGCTTGCCGCCTGGATCGCGATGTTCGCGATGCTGTTGGCTGCGCTCGCGCCGACGCTGTCGCAGGCGGCCTATCGCGCTTCTGGTGATGCGCGCTGGCTCGAGATCTGCACCGCCGCGGGCATGCGCTACGTCGCTGTCGACACAGCGCCGCAGGACCCGGCCGACGAGCTAGCACGCACCGCTGGCGGGTGCGTGTTCTGCAGCCTCTTCGCAAGCGCGCTGCCGGCAGCATGGGGAGGCGCAGACCTACCGTCGGCGCAGGGCGAGGACATCAGCCCTGCCTTCAGCCTCCATCCGCCGCGGCCCCGCCCGCCCTGGGTCGTCTCCTCTCCGCGCGCACCGCCCGCCGTGGCCTGAGCCCTCCGCAAGTTGCTGGTTTCGCCTTGCCCGCGTGCGTTGCCGCCGCCGGTGGGCGCGGCTTGTGCGCATGCGTCTGGGCCTTGTCTATTCAGCTGCCGCATCCCAATCGTTTTTTTTGGCTGCGCCGATGCGCAGGCCATACCGATGCCGCTCGCAGGCCTTGCCGCCATGCGCCGTGCCCGCCTGCGCCGCGCGTAGAACAGGAGTGATTCGTGAAACACAAACAACTTGCCATCCTCATTGCTGCCCTTGGTGCTTCGGTTGCGACTGCCGCGGAGACCGTGCCCGTGCTCGGCGAAGTCAGCGTCACCGCCACGCGCGAGGCGCGTCCCGTCGGTGAGACGCCCGCCACCGTGTCCGCGGTCAAGGAGTCGACCCTCGCCACGGCCCGCCCGGCGCACCCGAAGGAAGTCCTCAACCAGGTCCCGGGTGTTTGGATCAGCAACCTGTCGGGCGAAGGGCATTCCACCTCGATCCGCCAGCCGCTGACGACTGCCGCGGTCTATCTCTACCTTGAAGACGGCATCCCGACGCGCTCGACCGGGTTCTTCAACCACAACGCGCTGTACGAGATCAATGTGCCGCAGTCGGGGGGCCTGGAAGTATCAAAAGGGCCGGGCAGCGCCCTTTATGGTTCGGATGCGATCGGCGGTACGGTCAACGTGCTGACGCGCAACCCGCCCACCGGGCCAGCGTTCGAACTTGGTGGCGAGGTCGGCTCGCATGGCTGGCGTCGCGCGCTGGCGAGCGGTGGTAATGCGCACGGCGACGATGCCTGGCGCGCCAGCCTCAACTTCACCCATAGCGACGGCTGGCAGCACGACGCCGGCTATGACCGCCGCGCCGGCACCTTGCGCTGGGATCGCGCGCTCGCCGACGATGCGATGCTGAAGACGGTCGTTTCGTTCTCCACGGTCGACCAGCAGCACGTCGGCAACCTGAACGAGGCCGAGTTCCGCGCCGCGCCGCGTACCAACAACATTCCGTTCTCGTTCCGCAAGGTCGATGCGTTCCGCGTGTCCACCGCCTTCGAGCGCGAGACCGAGACGACGCTGCTGTCGGTGACGCCGTATTTCCGCGACAACAGCATGAGGATCATCCCGAGCTGGACGGTCAGCTACGATCCGAACCAGTATGTCACCAAGAACCAGTCCTTCGGCTTCCTCAGCAAGTACCGCATGGACTTCGCGCCCATGCGCGCGCGTCTCATCGTCGGCCTCGACGTGGACTACAGCCCCGGTTCGCGCGATGAGGACTCGATTGCGCTGATGCGCACTACCAACGCCCTCGGCGGCACGACCTACGGCCTCAATCGTGCGGTGGCACCGGTACAGATCTACCACTACGACGTCACCTTCCGCGGCATCTCGCCCTACCTCCATGGTGAGATCTCGCCGACCGAGCGGCTGCGCCTCACTGCCGGCTTGCGCTACGACGACATGCGGTACGACTACACCAACAAGATGAATGGCGGTGCGGCCGGGGCGACGCAGGGGGTTGCGGGGGCCTTCCCCGGCAACGGCTGGTACGGCCATGCCGCCAGCGCCAAGGTTGGCTACAGCCGCGTAAGCCCAAAGCTGGGCGCGACCTGGGCATTCTCCGAGCACCTGAATGGCTTCGTCGCCTACAGCAACGCCTTCCGTGCGCCGTCCGAAGGCCAGGTCTTCCGCGGCAGTCGTGAGTCGAGCGCTGCGCGCGCGCAAGCGCAGGCGGAGTCGCTGCTGAAGCTCAAGCCCGTCGTCGTCGATAGCTTCGAGACCGGTCTGCGTGGCAGTGCAGAGGGCGTCAGCTACGAATTGTCGGTCTATCACATGACGAAGAAGGACGACATCGTCAGCTATCAGGATCCGGTTACCAACCAGCGCACCGCCGTCAATGCCGGCAAGACCTTGCACCGAGGTATCGAGATGGGCCTCGGTCTGGCGCTGGCCAGCGATTGGCGGCTCGATGCCAGCCTGTCTTACGCCAAGCACTCCTACGAAACCTGGGTAGTGTCCGGTACGGCGGACTACAGTGGGAAGGAAATGGAAAGCGCGCCGCGGCTGCTCGCCAACACACGCCTGAGCTACGCGCCATCGGCGATGAACGGTGGCCGGGTGCAGCTCGAATGGGTCAACCTCGGCAGCTACTGGCGCGACGCCGCCAACACCAGCAAGTATGGCGGCCACGATCTCTTCAACCTGCGCGCCAACTATCCGTTTGCCAAGGGCTTCGAGGCTTACGCCAGCGTCTCCAACCTGTTCGACCACCGCCACGCCGAGACCTCTGGGCTGTCCAGCGGCAATGCCACCTACACTGCCGGGCTGCCGCGTACGGTTTACCTTGGATTGCAGGCCAAATGGTAATGACGATGACAATGCGCCCGCGCTCGGTCAGCGCGGGCGACGATGCCGGAGAGGGCATGATGGGACGACTATTCATGTGTTGTAAGCGCTACCTGATGGGTGCAGCGCTCGTCCTCGGTGTGGTCGGCGCGGCAGCCGCCCATGGCGATCACGCTGGCGCCGCCAAGGCTGCACCGACAAAGGCGGCGCGGCCCGAACTGGGCACCAGCGCCGCGATTGCGGCCGACGGCAGCTGGTACGCGGTTGCGACGCGAGGTGGCCACGTCGTGCTCCACCGCAGCACCGATGGCGGCCTGCGCTGGCACGAGGCAGCAGTGGTCAACCCCGTTCCGGAGGCGGTAGCGGCCGATGGCGAGAACCGGCCGCAGCTGGTCATTACTGCCGATGGTGCGGTGCTGGTGTCGTGGGCGCGCCGCTTCGAGGAGCGCTTCACGGGCGACGTGCGCTTCGCTCGCGCCGCCGACGGCGTGCATTTCGATGCACCGGTCACCGTACACCGTGACCGTAGCATCGTCGGTCACAGCTTCAATGTGATGCGAATGATGCGAGACGGTCGCCTTGTCATCGCCTGGATCGACGGCCGCGAAAGCGCAGCGGCCAAGCGTTCGGGGGAAGACTACCGAGGCTCGGCGATCTATGCGGCGGTGTCCGACGATGCCGGGCGCAGCTTCCGGCCCGAAACCAAGGTGGTGGACTACAGTTGCCAGTGCTGCAGGCTGGCGCTGGCCGAGGATGTCGATGGCACGCCGCTGCTGCTCTGGCGTCACGTCTTCGAGCCCAACGAGCGTGACCATGCGCTTGTCCGTCTCGACGTCGAGCACGGCGGCGCGGCCGTCCCCGAACGCGCCACCTTTGACCGCTGGCGCATCGATGCCTGCCCGCACCATGGCCCCTCGCTCGTGGTGGCCGCCGACGGCACGCGTCACGCGGTGTGGTTCAACGAGCGCGAGGGCGAGGGCAGGGTGTTCTACGGACGCCTTGCCGATGGCCGCGTCGAGGGCCAGCGCACGGTGGGCGGGCAGCGTGCGGCGCATGCCGACATCGCGCTGGCTGGCGCACGGATCGCGGTGGTGTGGAAGGAGTTCGACGGCGAGCGCACCCGGCTCCTGGCGGAACTGTCCGATGACGGCGGGCACAGCTTCCACACCCAGGTGTTGGCCAGTACCGCGGGGGCGTCGGATCAGCCGCGCGTGCTGAGCCAGGGCGACGCCTTGTTCGTGTTCTGGCGCACCGCAGACGAAGGCATGAAGGGGTATGCGCTGTGATGAAGACGATCCGCATCCTGTTTGCGCTGCTGCTGTGCGGCGGGGCCGTGTCCGGTGCTGCGGTGGCGGCCGATACCGCACAGGGCTTCACCCGCCTCGACGCCGCGGGCGCGCGTGAGCTTGTCGCGCCCGCCACGCACCGTGTGCCGACGATCATCGCGCTATGGTCGGCCGAGTGCGTGCATTGCAAGAAGAACCTTGCATTGTTTGCGGCGATGTCACGCGCCGCTGCAGGCCCGCGTCTCGTCACGATCGCGGTGGAGCCGGACGATCCACAACTGGGTGAGATCCTCGACCGCTTCGGCGTCCCCGGTGCACGCTTCGCCTACGGCGACGAGGCGCCCGAGCGCCTGGCCTTTGCCATCGACCCGGACTGGCGTGGCGAGTTGCCGCGGACGCTGTTCTTCGATGGTCGCGGCGGGCTCAAGGCGGTGTCGGGCATTGTCGATGAGGCGCGCACGCGTGCGCTGCTGGGTTTGGGCCGCCCTTAGCCTGCCGTTGATCAGGTCTCGGTCAGCCCTGAACCGGTAGCGCCGCGCCCTGGCCCGGCTTGCTTGGGAAAAAGCTCACCTTCTGCGCGACCACCGTGTCGCGCATTTTCGCGATGTGGGGCTTCATTCCGCCGACGACGTGCATCTCGCAACGCTTGCAGTCGAAGCGCAGGGTCAGCGTCTCGTTGCCATTGACCAGCTGCATCGGGTCGGGGCGGATGCCTTTCACTTCCTTCGGGCACAGGTTGAAGCTGTAGCGCAGGCAGTGCTTGGTGATCATCAGCGAGACGTCGTCGGTCTCCTGGTTCTCCTCGAAGGCGGCGTCGATGAGCTTGACGCCGTGCGTGGCGTAGAAGGCACGCGCCTTGTCGTTCGAGACGTTGGCAAGGTAGCTCAGCGCGTCCTGCGGATAGGGGACGGGCGGCTCCACCGGTGCGGCGCGTGGCGGGCGGGCGTAGGCCAGCAGCCTTGCGTGCTCCAGGCGCTCGACGGCTTCGCGGCGCAGGGCGTTGAGCTGGCTCGCGGGCAGGAAGGGGGGCGCCGGCAGGTCGATGAGGATGTCGCCGGCCACGAAGTCGGTGTTGCCCAGCTTGGCGATGTGTTCGCGCAGGGTGGCGAGCGCGCGCTCGGCGTTCTGCGCCGGCGCGAAGGCTGTCGTAAGGCTTGCGCTCGCGCGCACGCCGTCCTCGTCTACAAGTGTCAGCACGAAGCCGTCCGCAGTCGCTGCGAACTGCGCATCGACCGCAATGCGGCGCTCGGCGGACTTCTTCTCGAGTGCACGCTCGAATTCGTGGTCGTGGTTGCGGAACAGCGAGGTGCCGGGCACCAGGTCGGAAGGTAGCGGCTCGGAAGGGAAGATGCGATCAATACCTTCGCCGCCGCCGTTGGCTTCGGCACGATTCACCCGCAGGCCGGTGAGCTCGCCCTTCGGCGTGTACCAGGTGAGGCCGTCGGCGTTGTGGATTGGCGAGACGCGCTCGACGTCGAAGAACTTGCGCCCCTTGGTGTCGATCTTCTTCACGCGGCCGATCGGCTCGCCGACGAACTTGGGCGACTCGAAGGCCTCAATGCCGTGGCGGCGGTCGTTGGTGAAGTAGTCGGTGTAGCCGCGGTTGAAGGTCTTGTCGGCCTGCGGGGTGAACAGGAAGGTGGTGCGACCGCTCGAGGCGCGGCGGTACGCGGGGCCATCGGCATCCGGGTGCTCGATGATCTCGTCGAGCAGCGTGCGGTAATGCGCGGTGATGTTCTTGACGTAGGCGAGGTCCTTGTAGCGGCCCTCGATCTTGAACGAACTGACTCCCGCGGCGGCCAGCGCGCGCAGGTTGGCGCTCTGGTTGTTGTCCTTCATCGACAGCATGTGCTGGTTGCTGGCGACGGTGTTGCCGTCCTTGTCCTTGAGGTCGTAGGGCAGTCGACAGGCCTGCGAACATTCGCCGCGGTTGGCGCTGCGCCCGGTGTGGGCGTGGCTGATGTAGCACTGGCCGGAGAAGGCCACGCAAAGCGCGCCGTGCACGAAGTACTCGAGCTGGCAGGTGGTGGCTGCGGCGATCTTCTTCACCTCGGCGAGCGACAGCTCGCGCGCCAGCACGATCTGCGAGAAACCCACGTCCTGCAGGAAGCGCGCCTTGCTGGCGTCGCGGATGTCGGTCTGGGTGCTGGCGTGGAGCTGGATGGGCGGCAGGTCGAGCTCGAGCAGGCCCATGTCCTGCACGATCAGGGCGTCGACGCCGGCGTCATACAGTTCCCAGATCAGCTTGCGCGCCGGTTCGAGTTCGGCATCGAACAGGATGGTGTTGGTGGCGACGAAGATCTGCGCGTGGTAGCGGTGGGCGTGCTGCACCAGGCGCGCGATGTCTGCTACCGAGTTGTCCGCGGACGAGCGCGCACCAAAGGCAGGGCCGCCGATGTAGACCGCGTCCGCGCCATGGTTGATGGCCTCGATGCCGAAGTCGGCGGTCTTGGCCGGGGCGAGGAGTTCGAGGGTGTGGCGGTCGGTGCTCATCGGCGTCTGGATTGCGCAAGCGCTTGATCGGAAAGGCCGCGATGATAACAAGGCGCGCGCCGCCCGTGTGCCTGGCTCAGCCGCGCAGGCGTCGGCGTCGGGCAAGGGCGAACGGCACCAGCACGAGCAGCCCCACTGCATCCGCCACCCAGTCCCAGGGGTCGCCGAAGCGGTGCGCGGTCATCGACTGTGCGAACTCCATCGCTGCACCGTACAGGAGCAGGCCCACGGCGATGGTGACCGGCCGTTCGGGCCAGGCGGCGAGGGCTAGCAGGGCAAGCACTGCGAACAGCACCGCGTGCTCGATCTTGTCCTGCCAGGACACCAGCTTGGCCACCTCGGGGGCGGGCAGCAAGGCCATCCAGAACACGGCGAGCAGCACGAGCACGAACAGCAGGCGCAGGGTCTTGCGAACGGATGAGGGCATGCGAAGTCCTAGTGACGCGTTTTGTCGCTTGAATTGTTGATGTCGGGCCGCTGCCGCATGGCGTTGGCCGGGCCGCAGATGCGATGCTGCGGCCACTACACCGGGGAGCCTGAAGATGCCGAAATCGAACAGAAGTTTCCGTCCATTGCTGCTTGCGTCCATGCTGGCGTCCTCCGTACTGCTCTCTGGGACGACGTTTGCGCGTGACGTGGTGGTGCGCACCGAGACCGGTAACGTCAAGGTGACCGAGTTTGCCACCGGCCTCGATACGCCGTGGTCGATCGCCTTCCTGCCCGACGGCCGCATGCTCGTGACCGAGCGCCCGGGCCGCATGCGCGTGGTCGGTACCGACGGCAGCCTGTCGGCCCCCATCGCCGGGGTGCCTGCGGTGCACGCGCGCGGCCAGGGCGGCCTGCTCGACGTGGTGCCGAGCTCGAGCTTCGCGCAGGACGGGCTGATCGTGTTCTCCTACGCCGAGCCGACGCAGCGCGGCGCGCGCACCGCGGTGGCGCGCGCACGCCTCGACCTCGAGCGACTCGAACTGCGCGAGGTGCAGCGGATCTTCGCGCAGAACGAGGACCCCTCCGGCAACCAGCATTTCGGCTCGCGCCTGGTCTTCGCTGCCGACGGCACGCTGTTCGTGACCCTGGGCGACCGTGGCGGTGCGCGCGAGCGGGCGCAGGCGCTCGACAGCCACATCGGCAAGGTCGTGCGCATCGCGCTCGACGGCAGCGTGCCGCCTGACAACCCCTTCGTCGGCCGTGCAGGCGTGCTGCCCGAGATCTGGTCCTACGGTCACCGCAACATCCAGGGCGCGGCGCTGCATCCGCAGACGGGCGAACTGTGGACCCACGAGCACGGTCCGCAGGGCGGCGACGAGATCAACCGTGCGTTGCCCGGGCTGAACTATGGCTGGCCCGAGGTCACCTACGGCCGCGAGTACGTCACCGGGCGCAAGATCGGCCAGGGCAGCAGCCGTGATGACGTCGAGCCGCCGCTGCTGCAATGGACGCCCTCGATCGCACCGTCGGGGATGAGCTTCTATACCGGCGAGCGTTTCCCGCAATGGAAGGGGAATGTGCTGGTCGGCGCGCTGCGCTACCAGCTGGTGGCCCGTCTGGTGCTCGATGGCAACGAGGTCCGCCACGAAGAGCGCCTGCTGGCCGAACTCGGCCGTCGCATCCGCGACGTGCGCCAGGGGCCGGACGGCTATGTGTGGGTCGTCGACGAGAGCGAGGGCCGCATCCTGCGCCTTGAGCCCGCGCAGTAGGCCGGCGGCCCCATGCATGGCTGCGTGCGCTTTCAGCCGGCCTGCTTGATGGCCAGCACGGCCTGGTTGCGCAGCGTGCGCAGCAGGGCAAGCTCCTGCTCGCTGATCTCGATCTCGCCCGCGCGCTCCTTGTCGGCATAGATCATCGCCACCGGGCGGCCCTTGATCGTGAGCGGGAACAGCACGAAGGTGTGCGACGGTACCGACTTGCGATACCAGTCGGGCACATGGGCGGCGATCTTCGGATCGTCGATGTCCGAAATCAGGATGTCGGCGCCTTTTGCCGTGGCGGCATTGAAGACGTTGTCGGGATGGGCCGACAGGCTGAAGCGGACCTGGCGGGCCAGTTCGGCGACGCCCGGCCCGAAGCCGAAGCGGCCCGTCATCGCATTCGTGCGCGGGTCGCGGATGCACAGCAGCACGCGCTTGAAGCCCATTGCCCGGTACATGGTCTCGAGGATGATGCGCAGCACGTCGTTGAGCTTGAAGTCCTCGACCAGGGTGTTGCTGATGTCCTGGATGCCGGCGCTGAGTACGGCTTGCGCATCCGCGGCCTTGCGCCCTTCCTCGGTGGCTTGCGCGGGCGTGCTCTGTTCGAGCAGGGCGGCGACCGGCAGGCCGGTATCGGTGAGCGTGGCGGGAGCAGGCGCACCGTCGACGAGCTGGCGCAGCTGGCGGCCGATACGGGTGTTCGCCATGCTGACCTTGATGGTGGAGGCGAAGGCCTCGATCTCCTCGGCCGCCGCATGCATCAGTTCGCGCGCCGCCTGCGCCCCGACCGGAACCGCGTCGGCGAAGCGCGCCGATAGCGCTTGCAGCGCCTTGTCGCGCTCGTCCGCTGGCAGCAGCGCCACCGCGTCGCAGTATTCGTTGGCACAGGCTGCCAGCGCACGCAGGCGTTCCTCGGTGGTGGCGGGGCGGCGCACCGGGCCATCCTCGATGTGGCGCATGCTGTCCTGGATCAGCTCCGGGAAGCCCCAGTGCCGGGCCAGGGCAATACCGAGGGCCTCGAAGCCGGTGCCCAGCACGCGCTGGGCCGCAGCCTCTTCCTTGCAGCCCTGCTGCTGCATCAGGCGGCGGATGTCCTCGCTCTCCTCGGGGAAGTAGAACTGGCACAGCAGGCGGCCAAGGTTGTGGAACACGGTGCAGATGTAGACCTGCTCGCCGTCGCGCAGGCGCAGATGCGCCGCCAGCTCGCGGCCGAACAGGCCGGCCAGACAGGCGCGCAGGAACTCCTCCTTGAGCTGGGCCGCGTTGGCCTTGTTCTGCAGGTGCTCGAACAGCAGCACGGTGATCGCGATGTTGCGCACGGTGTCGAAGCCGAGCACCACGATCGCACGCGAGATGGTGCTGATCTGGCCGCCGCCGGCCGGTCGGTAATGGGCCGAGTTGACCAGGCGCAGCAGCTTGTTGGTGAGCGAGAAGTCACGCAGGATCAGCGCCGACAAGGTACCGATGGTTTCCGATTCGCTCGACGCGATGCGGTTGATCGCGGCTACCGATTCCGACAGGGCGGGGAAGTCGCCGCGGTGCTTCATGCGTCGGAGCAGAAAGTCGAGCGCAGCGGGTTGCCCGTCTTCGGTCACGGGGTCGGCGGTGGTGGCGGGGGGCTGCAGCCACGCCTGCAGTGCCAGGCGGAACGCGTTGGCATCGGCGTAGCGTGCCTGCGGGTCGAGCGCTGCCGCGCGCAAGGCGATGGCGGCCAGCTGTTCGTCGATCGGTGCACCGTCGGCCGGTACGGTGACGGCAGTGGTGCGTGCGAGTTCGAGCAGCTTGGCCGGGTCGGTCTCGCGATGAACCGGGCGGCCGGCCAGCATCCACAACAGCAGTACGCCCGCGGCGTATACGTCGTTGCGCGGGCTCAGTTCGCGGCGCTCGATGTACTCGGGCGCGATGAAACCCGGTGTGCCCGATAGCCCCTGGCGCGCCTTCGGGTCATCGACATGACGGGCAATGCCGAAGTCCATCACGCGCGATCTGCCCGCGGCGTCGATCAGCACGTTGCTCGGCTTGAGGTCGCGGTGGATGACGCCCTGTGCGTGTGCCTCGGCCAGCGCAGTGAGGACGTCGACCATCATCGGCACGGCCTCGGCGGCCGGTATCGCGCCGCGGCGGCGCATCAGCGCGGCAAGGCTCTCGCCGGGGACGTACTCGAACACCAGGTAGAGGTCGCCGTCCTCCTCGCCCGCCTCGAACACAGGCACGATGCCCGGGTGGCGCAGCCGGCTCACCGAGCGCGCTTCGGCCAGCAGCGCGGCGTTCTGCTTGCGCTCGGCGGCCGCGAAATGAAGGGTCTTGACCGCGACCTCGCGTTCAAGCTGAGGGTCCCAGGCGAGATAGACGATGCTCTGCGCACCGCGCCCAAGTTCGCGCCTGATCTCGAAGCGACCGATGCTGCTGCTCATGATTTGACCGCTGCCGGTTGATGAAGGCCCGGCGATGAATCCAGTCGATCCGGTGCGCGGGTGCGCAACGCTAATTCAGAACCGTACGCTCGTCCAGCCCTGCACACAACACGGCTGGTAACGTGTTTCGTGTCATCATCGCGACCCTTATTCAGCCAGGATGAAGACACCGCGATGGAGAGCCCTTTCAAAGGCAAGACCGGCCTGCGTCGGATCTGGAACGCCTTTCACTATTCGCTGGACGGGTTGCGTGCCGCCTATCGCCACGAGGACGCCTTTCGCCAGGAGGTCTTGCTGACGCTGGTGGCGCTGCCGCTGGCCCTGTGGCTGGGCGATTCGGCGCTCGAGCGCGCGCTGATGATCGGCAGCGTGTTGCTGGTGCTGATCGTGGAACTGCTGAACTCAGCGATCGAGGCGACTGTCGACCGGGTGTCGCTCGAACGTCACCAGCTCGCCAAGCGGGCGAAGGATATCGGCAGCGCTGCGGTGCTGATCGCACTCATCAACGCCGCCGTCGTGTGGGGGCTGGTGCTGCTGGGCTGATACGGGGCTCAGGCCTTGCGCGGGCCCCAGCTGCGCACCGGGCCGGTGTCGATGTGCACGAAGTCGGAGCCGGGATAGTAGCCGACGCCGCCCACGCCCAGGGCAAGTGCGGCGTCGCGCAAGCGGGCGGTATCGACACCGACGAGGCGGATGTCGATCGCCTTGCCATCCATGTGCAGGCTGCGTTTGGCCACGCCGCCACCGCCGGTCTTGCGCAGGGCGTTGTTGGTTGCCGGCGAGCGGTATCCCGAGATGATCTCGAAGGTGTCGCCGCCGCAGGCTATGCTCAGGGCGTGAAGGATGTCATAGAGCTTGGGATCCATCCGGGTAGACTCGCCCGAACGGTGGTCACGCAACAGCCAGTTGATGCGTTGCAGGGCAGGCTCGATGTAACCGTTTGCGTTCCGGTAGACCAGGCTGAGCCGCTCGTCGGTATGGGTATGCCGAAAGCCGAGCTGGCGGTCGTGCCGGGCGGCATGTGCGGCATTGACTGAAAGGCCCAGCGGCAGGGCGGCGAGGCCTTTGAGGAACAGGCGGCGGCGCGGCGCGGCGTGATCGCGGGAAATCTTCGACATGAACAATAACCAGTCCAAACAAGCACTTGAAGGCGGCATCCTAAACGATGTCGGGCTGCGTTTGGGCAAAAGTTTTGTAACCTGTACGCTGCTTCTCGGCTTGACCTGGGGCTTGCCGCTGGGCGCGGCAATGGATTCCCCGGATACGGGCCGGGGCGGTGTGGCGCAGCCGGCCGATGCCGGCGCGGCGGTCGGCGCCGAGCTCGAGCGTCTGCTCAGCCTGCGACCGGCGACGACGGACGAGACGGTTGCACTGTTCTATCTGGGGCGCGCCTACCGCCCGGTCTGGAACGACAGCGTGCGCACACGTGCGCTGATTGCGGCGGTGGAAGGCGCGGCTGCGCATGGTCTGGCGCCGGGCAGCTTCCCCCTGAATGCGCTGCGCCATGCGGGGGACGCCGAACCGGCTGTGCTGTCGGCCACACAGCAGGCCGAACGCGAACTGCTGCTCAGCGACACGCTGGCCCGCTTGCTGCGCCAGATCCGCTATGGCGTGCTGGACCCGCGGCAGCTCTACCGCGACTGGAACTTCACCCCGATGCCCGGTCCTCACCAGCGCGCTACCGAGCTTGCAGCGGTGTTGCGCGCCGACGACCTTGGCGCCGCGATTGCGCTGCAGGCACCCGAGCCTGCGCTCTACCGCGCGTTGCAGCAGGCGCTCGTGCATTACCAGGCGCGCATCGGCGACGACTGGCCGCGTGTCCCGGCGGGCGCGACCCTGCGACCCGGCGAGCGCAACCCACGGGTGGCTGCGCTGCGGGCGCGGCTGCAGGCCGAGGGCGGCCCCGAACGCGTCCACCTCGAACGCGCCGGCGCAGACCTCGGCACAACGCCCGACCCCGCGTACTACGACGAGGCGCTGGCCGAGGCGGTCAAGGGTTTCCAGCGCCGTCATGGCATGGACGACGATGCGGCCGTCGGCCGGCAGACGCTTGCCGCGCTCAACACCACCCCGGCGCAGCGGGTCGAGCAGGTTCGCGCCAACCTCGAGCGCCTGCGCTGGGTGGCGTCCGACCTCCAGGGCGACCGCCTGCTGGTCGATATCACCGGTTATCGCGCCGAGCTCCGCCTGGGCGGCGAAACGCTTTGGTCAGCGCGCGTGATCGTCGGCAAACCGACACGCAGGACGCCGTCGCTGCGCGACAAGGTGGTGAACCTGGTCTTCAACCCCAAGTGGGTGGTGCCGCCGACCATCCTGCGTGAGGACGTGATTCCAGCCGTCGCGCGCGGCACGGACTACCTCGACAAGCATCGCTTGAGCATCTTCGATCGGGACGGCGAGGCTGTGGACCCGGCCGAAATCGACTGGTCCGGCGCACGCAGCGGCGGATTCCCCTATCGCGTCGTTCAGGCGTCAGGGGCAGATGGCTCGCTCGGCCGCATCAAGTTCTCGCTGTCGAACCCGTACTCGATCTATCTGCACGACACCAACGCGCGTTCGCTCTTCGGGCGCTCGGAGCGGGCGCTCAGTTCCGGCTGCGTGCGTGTCGAGCAGCCCGAAGCGCTCGCAATGCTGCTGCTCGACAACCCGCAGCGCTGGAGTGCGGAAGCCTTGCAGCAGGCGCTCGACAGCGGTCGCACGCAGACCCAGCGCGTCGGCCGTGATGTGACCGTATTGCTGCACTACACCACGGCAGGCCTCAACGCGGACGGCACACTGCAGCTGCGCAACGACATCTACGGTCACGACCGCACGGTCGTCGCCGCGCTCGATGCCGCAGCGCGTGCAGGCATGCATTGATCCGTCGTCATCATCCGGCAATGCACGCTTAACCGTGCTGACTTGTGCGCCGCCTATGCTGCGGTGCCATGAGAACGCTCGACTTCACGACCGAAGAGCTCTGCCAGTCGCCCCGGCTGCGCGTGGCCCTCGTCACCGAGACCTGGCCGCCCGAGGTGAACGGCGTGGCGATGACCCTGAAACGCATGGTCGACGGGCTCATCGCCCGCGGCCACAGCGTGCAGTTGGTGCGCCCGCGGCAGACGCCGGCCGATACGGCGATGTCGACTGGCGGGCTGCAGGAGGTGCTGTCGCGCGGGCTGCGCCTGCCGCGCTACGACGGCCTCAAGCTCGGCCTGCCGGCGCGCTCGCGCCTGGTGCGCGAGTGGTCGCGCCAGCGCCCCGACCTGGTGCACGTGGCAACCGAAGGGCCGCTGGGGTGGACCGCCGTTACCGCCGCCAACAAGCTGCGCCTGCCGGTGACCTCGGACTTCCACACCAACTTCGACCACTACAGCACGCATTACGGCGTGGGCTGGCTGCGCCAGCCGGTGGCCGCCTACCTGCGCCGCTTCCATAACCGCACCGCCGCCACCTACGTACCTACCGCTGCGCTGGCGCGCAACCTGGGCGACCAGGGCTATGAGCGCGTGGAGGTGATCTCGCGCGGGGTCGATACGCGCCTGTACTCACCCGCGCGCCGCAGCGAGGACTTGCGCCGGCAGTGGGGCGTGGGGCCCGATGCACTGGCGGTGGTCTGCGTCGGCCGGATCGCCGCGGAGAAGAACCTCGGCCTCGCCTTGCGCGCATTCGCTGCGATCCGCCAGCAGCGGCCGGACGCCCGCATGGTGCTGGTCGGCGACGGCCCGATGCGGGCGGGCATCGCGCGCGAGCACCCCGACGTGGTGCAGGCGGGCATGCGCCACGGCGAGGATCTCGCCGCCCATTACGCCTCCGGCGACCTGTTCCTGTTCCCCAGCCTGACCGAGACCTTCGGCAACGTCACCCTCGAGGCCATGGCCAGCGGCCTGTGCGTGCTGGCCTACGACTATGCGGCAGCCGCCGAAGTCATTGCCGACCTGGGCAACGGCGCCGTGGTGCGCTGCGGCGACGAGCAGGGCTTCGTCGAGCGCGCGCTGCAACTCGCGCTGGCCGACACCCTGCGCGCCGAGCTGGGCGTGCAGGCCCGCCAGACCGCGATCGGTATCGACTGGGAGGCGGTCAACGACCACTTTTCCGCGGCGCTGCTGCGGGCGTGGGAAGGGCACAGGCGGGCCAAAGTGCCTGCAACGGATCTGCGAGCACGGGAGGTACAAGGCTGATGAAGCGCGTACGCACCATCTTCATATCGGACGTCCACCTCGGCACGCGGGCCTGCCAGGCCGACAGCCTGCTTGCCTTCCTTAAGGAGCATGAGTCCGAATATCTCTACCTGATCGGCGACATCGTCGATTTCTGGGCGATGAACCGCAGCGTGCAATGGGCGCCGGCACACAACACCGTGGTGCAGAAGGTGCTGCGCCGGGCGCGCCACGGCTGCAAGGTCTTCTTCATCCCGGGCAACCACGATGAGGCCCTGCGGGAATACGCCGGCGTCGCCTTCGGCGACATCCGCGTCGAAACCGAGTGGATCCACGAGACCCTGGACGGACGCCGCTACTGGCTCGTGCATGGCGATGAGTACGATCAGGTGACGCGCCACCATCGCTGGGTCGCGGTACTGGGCGACGTCGGCTACAACACGCTGGTCCGGCTCAACCTGCTGTTGTCGAAGGCGCGCCGCCTGCTGCGCCGGCCGGGCTACTGGTCGCTTGCCGGCTACGCCAAGCAGAAGGTGAAGAAGGCGGTGAGCTTCATCTTCGACTTCGAGGATGCCGTCGCCCATGCGGCGCAACAACGCGGTGTGGACGGTGTGGTGTGCGGCCACATCCACTGGCCCGCCGACCGCCGCATCGGCAAGATCCGCTACCTCAACTGTGGCGACTGGGTCGACACCTGCAGCGCGGTGGTCGAGCACTACGATGGCCGCCTCGAGGTCGTGAATTGGGGCGTCACCCGCGGCGACGGCGAGCAGGCGCCGGTGCTTCTTGAGGCCCGCCCGCTGCCAGAGTCCAGGCCGGCGGCCCGGCCTGCGCCGAAGCCGATCGCACAGCCCGAGCGGATCTACCTCACGCCCGACATCTGAGCCGCGTGCCTCAGTTGCGCGCGTCCTTGTCGCGCTCGTCCGTGCATGGTGATTCGCCCGCGGGCGCGCGCATCAGATCGATCATCAGGCGCATGCCGAGCAGGGCGTTGCCGAGCGCGAACAGGGCGATCACTGCCATCGCCAGCGGCACCAGCGGATAGGTTCGCAGGACCCAGGCCAGCACGGCCGACAGCAGGTTGAGGACGATCATCAGCCAGAAGCGGCCGTCGCGCGGGCGATACAGCCGCGACAGCCTGTAATGGGCGCCAGCCCTGCTCATTGGGTGCGCCCTTCGACGCTTGTCTGGCCTCCGACTGCAGCCAGCCGGCCGCGGCGCACCATGACCAGCACGACCACGGCGAGCACGACTTCGATGGCGCCGATGCAGACGAAAACGGCAGGGTAGGGCGCAGCCAGGACCAACCCGAACACGGCCAGCAGGGCGCTGCTCAGCAGCGGGCCGGCGGCGAAGCCGAGCGAGCCCGCCATGTTGAAGGCGGCGAGCGCGCTCGCGCGGCAGTCCTCGCCGCCATACTGCGCTGCGAGCACGAGCGAGGGCGCGTACATCAGCGCCGCGATCACGCCGCCGACGGCCATCGCGGTCATGATCGACTCCCCTGGCAGGAAGCCGAGCACGGCAAGGAAGATGCCATACAGCACGCTGCCGCTCACCATCATCGCCAGCGGGTTCCAATGCCGCGACAGGTGCCCGGCCGGATAGGTGAGCAGCGAGAACGGCACCAGGAAGGCCGCCATCGCCAGGCCGATCTGGCGTGCATCGAAACCGATGACCAGGCCGAGGTAGAGCGACAGCGTAGACACGATGAAGCCCACCGTCAGCCGGTCGGCAAACGAGAACGCCAGCGGCACCAGCAACTGTTGCCGGCTGCGCAGGGTATGCACGATCTCGGCCATGGCCAGGCGCGGGCGCTGTCGTGTCGCGTCCGCGTCGCGCAGGTACATGAAGCCGGCGACGGCGAGCAGGATCGACAATACGCCGCCACCGATCGGCACCCACAGGGGGTTGATGCCGCCGATGAAGCCGCCCAGCGGCGCGCCGCTGGCCACACCGAGGCTGATCGAGGCCCCGACCGCGCCCATGCGCGCCCCCAGCCCCGCCTTGCCGGCGCTGTCGGCGCCCAGGGCCATCAGCAGCGACAGTGCCGACATGTGCGCGAAGCCCTCCACGAAGCGCAGCCCGAGCAGCAGCCCGTAGGTCTCCGCACGTGCGTAGGCCCAGGCGATGCCGAGCAGGGTGGCGCCGTTGAGCAGCAGCGCCAGCACCGCGAGCGCCTTGCGACGGCCGAGGCGGTCCGACAGCAGACCTGCGATCGGCGCGCCGATCAGGGCGCCGATCATGTTGATCGACATGAACAGGTGGCTGGCAAACTGGCCCAGGCCGGGAAAACGTTGAGCGGTGAAGTCGGGCAGCACCGGCACCATGGCTGTGACCGGCAGCATCAGCCCGTAGAGCAGCAGCAGGGGCAGGTTGGAAGCGTCGAGGGGCAGGCGGGGCATGAAGGTGCGGTCAGCGAGCGGGCGCCGGTGGGTGCGAAGCCGACAAAATACCAGCGAATCGCACATCGGGGGCTGCAGCGCGGGGTTCCGGGTAGGCGCGGCGATAGCCGCGAGCTTTTCGTCGGCTCATCCCGGCGCTGTCGCCTTCAACCCCTCGCGGCTTGCGCCGCTCCTACGGGAGGGCGGCAGCGCGGGGGGCTGCGTAGGAGCGGCGCCAGCCGCGAGCTTTTCATCGGCCCATCCCGGCGCTGTCGCCTTCGACCCCTCGCGGCTCGCGCCGCTCCTACGGCGTGGGCGGGGTCAGCCTTGCATCTTGCCGATGGTGTGGCGCAGGCGGGTGTGGGCGAGGGTGAAGAAGAAGCCGCCGATGAGCGCGACCATCAGGAACTGCGGCCACACCACGTCGAACCCGGCGCCGCGGAATAGCACACCCTGGGCGAGGCTGACGTAGTGGGTCGTGGGGGTGAAGGCCATCAGCGTGCTGACGAGCTCGGGCATGCTTTCGCGCGGCGTGAGCGCGCCCGACAGGATCTGCAGCGGCAGCAGCACCAGGATCGCCATCAGCCCGAACTGGGGCATGTTGCGTGCCAGCGTACCCATGAAGATGCCGATGGAGGTCGCTGCGAACAGATAGAGCAGGGTGCCGAAGGCGAACAGCAGCGCCGACCCTGGCACGGCCACCCCGAGCACACCCTTGACGACGATCTGCAGCGACAGCGCGGACGCGAGCAGCACCACCGCGCCCATCGCCCATACCTTGGAGAGCATGATCTCGAGTGGCGTGACCGGCATCACCAGCAGGTGTTCGATGGTGCCGTGTTCGCGCTCGCGGATCAGGGCGGCGCCGGTGAGGAGGATGCCGAGCAGGGTGATGTTGTTGATGATCGAGGTGACCGCGGCGAACCAGCTCTGGCTGAGGTTGGGATTGAACAGCGCGCGCGGCACGAGCTCGACCGGCTGCGGAGCGGCCGTACGGTAGCGCAGTACGAAGGCACGGATCTCGTCGTTGACGATGCTCTGGATATAGCCGGTGCCGGTCTGTGCCTGGCTCTGGCGGGTGGCGTCCACATTGAGCTGGAGGGCTGGCGCACGTCCTGCGAGGACGTCGCGCTGGAAGTTGGGCGGGATGTCGAGCACGAAGGTGTGGCGGCCGGCGTCCATGCCCTTGTCCATCTCGCCCAGCTCGATCAGATCCGGCGCGATGAACTGCGGCGGCTGCAGCGCGGCGACGATGCGTGTCGACAGCTGCGAGCGGTCCTCGTCGACAACGGCGATTGCGGCGCGGTGCAGGCTCTCCGGCTTGGCGCGCGCATCGGCGTACACCGAGACCGAGAACATGAAGACGATGAGGAACAGCATCGTCCAGTCGCCGAGCAGGCTGTGGAACTCCTTGATGCCGAGGTGCCAGGTGTTGTGGGCCAGGCTGCGCCCGCGCCTGCGGGCGGGGGCGTGCGCAGCGGCATGCGTGTTGTGGTCGTTCATCGGCGGTCCCCCTAGCGTGCCTGCTTGCGCAACAGCAGCACCGCGCCGAGCGTGAGCACCGGAACGGCGATCAGCAAGGGCAGGAAGGCCGCCCACAGGTCGCCGAATTCGAGCGCCTTGGCGAAGGTGCCGCGGCTGATGTTGAGGAAGTGGCTGGTGGGATAGATGGCGCCGATGAAGGCGCCGCCGCCTTCGAGCGAGGACACGGGGTCGAGCATGCCGGAGAACTGGATCGCCGGCAGCAGGGTGCCGATCGAGGTTCCGGCCATGGCGGCCACCTGGCTGTCGGTGAGGGTGGACATGAGCAGGCCGAGGCCGGTCGTCGCGGTGACATAGAGCAGCGCGCCGAGCACGATCGTCGCCAGGCTGCCCTTGAACGGCACGTCGAATACGGTCACCGCGATCGCGAACAGCAGCGCGAAGTTGAACATGGACAGCGCGATATAGGGCAGCTGCTTGCCGAGCAGGAACTCGAGCTTGGTCACCGGGGTGGTGTAGACGTTGAGGATGGAGCCGAGCTCCTTCTCGCGCACGACGCCCAGCGCGGTCAGCATGGAGGGGATGAACACCAGCAGCAGCGGGATGACCGCCGGCACGATGGCGACCACGCTCAGCATGTCCGGGTTGTAGCGGTAGCGCACCGCGATGTCGGCAAGCGGGGTGGGCGGCGTACCGGTGGCGGCGCTTACCGCTTCGCTCAGTGTCTGGGTGTGCAGGCCGACGACGTAGGCGCGCGCAACCTCGGCCCGCATCGGCATCGAGCCGTCCAGCCACAATCCGATCTGCGGCGCCTGGCCGCGATCGAGGTCGCGGCCGAAGCCGGGCGGGATCTCCAGCGCCATGGCAAGCTCGCCCGCGCGCATGCGGCGGTCGATGTCGGCGTGGCTTTGCAGCGGCGCCTGTTCGCTGAAGTAGCGCGAGCCGGCGATGTTGAGGGTGTAGCGCTCGCTCGCTACGCTGCGGTCGTGGTCGAGCACGGCATAGTTGAGCCGCTCCACGTCCATGCTGATGCCGAAGCCCATCACCAGCATGAGCAGCACGGTGCCGAGCAGGGCCAGAGTCAGGCGGAAGGGGTCGCGCTGCAGTTCGGTCGCCTCGCGTGCGCTGAAGCTGAGCAGGCGGGCGAGGCTGAAGCGCGCAGCCCGGGGCATTGGCGCCGCTGCAGGGGCGTCGGCCTCGGGTACGTCGGCTTGAGGTACGTCGGCTTCAGGTACGTCGTGCGCATGGCCGGCCGCAGCCGGGGCGCGCAGCTGCACGCCGCTGGCTTCGGCCAGGTAGGCGACGAAGGCATCTTCGAGGTTGTCAGCGCCGCGTTGCGCCACCAGCGCGGCGGGGGCGTCGCTCGCCAGGATGCGCCCGGCGTGCATCAGCGAGATGCGGTCGCAGCGCTGGGCCTCGTTCATGAAGTGGGTGGTGATGAAGACCGTTACGCCGTCCTTGCGCGAGAGGTCGATGATCAGCGCCCAGAAGCGGTCGCGCGCCACCGGGTCGACGCCCGAGGTGGGCTCGTCGAGGATCAGCACGTCGGGGCGGTGGAGCACGGCGACGGCCAGCTGCAGGCGCTGGCGGATACCGAGCGGCAGGGCGTCGGGCAGCATGTCCATGACCGGGCCGAGCTCGAAGCGCTCTGCCAGTTCTGCGATGCGGGCCTCGCCCTCGGCCGGCGGCAGGTCGAACAGGCGGGCGTGCAGGGCCAGGTTGCGTCGTACCGACAGTTCGCCGTACAGCGAGAAGGCCTGGGACATGTAGCCCACTCGGCGCCGGGTGTCGATGTTGCGTGCGTCGAGGACCTCGCCGAGCAGGCGCGCCTCGCCCCGGGTGGGCGGCAACAGGCCGGTGAGCATCTTCATGGTGGTCGACTTGCCGCAGCCGTTCGAACCCAGGAAGCCGAAGATCTCGCCGCGGCGTACCTCCAGATTGACGTCGTCGACGGCGACGAAGTCGCCAAAGCGCATCTGCAGGCCGCGCGCAGCGATGACCACCTCGCCGGCCTGCAGCGGTGGTATCACCAGCGTGCTGTGCCCGCTGCGGCGCTCGGCCGGCAGCAGGGCGAGAAAGGCTGCCTCCAGGCTGTCGGTGGCGGTGCGCGTGCGCAGCGCGTGCGGCGTACCGGTCGCCAGCACACGCCCCGCGTCGACCGCAACCAGCCAGTCGTAGCGCTCGGCCTCCTCCATGTAGGCGGTGGCGACCAGTACGCTCATGTGTGGCCGCTGCTGGCGGATCTCGTCGATCAGTTCCCAGAACTGTCGGCGCGAGAGGGGATCGACGCCGGTCGTCGGCTCGTCGAGGATGAGCAGGTCGGGATCATGGATGAGCGCGCAGCACAGGCCGAGCTTCTGCTTCATGCCGCCCGACAGCTTGTTGGCGGGCCGCTCGGCGAAGTCGGCCATGCCGGTGGCGGCGAGCAGGGCCTTGATGCGGCCTGCGCGCTCGGCACGCGACTGCCCGAACAGGCGACCGAAGAAGTCGATGTTCTCGAACACCGACAGTGTGGGGTAGAGGTTCTTGCCCAGGCCCTGCGGCATGTAGGCGATGCGCGGGCAGACGGCGGCGCGGTGGTGCGCTTGTGCCATGTCGCCGCCCAGCACCTCCACCCGGCCCGCCTGGATCTTGCGGGCGCCGGCGATCAGGCCGAGCCAGGTGGACTTGCCCACGCCGTCCGGGCCGATGAAGCCGACCATGCAACCGGCCGGGACGTCCAGGTCGACGCCATCGGCAGCGAGGGTGTCGCCGTAACGATGTTCGACGCCGCGCAGGCGGACGACCGGCGCGGCGCTGCCGGTCGCGGTCACGGCAGCCTCACCTGCAGCGCGTCGGGCCAGGCGCGGGCGTCGTCGAGGCGGACGTGCGCCATCCCCGGCAGGCCGGTCTTGACCTGTTCAGGGTATTGGCGCAGCAGCGCGGGGTCGACTCTCGCCTTGACGCGGAACACCATCTTCTGGCGTTCGCTCTGGGTCTCCACCGTCTTCGGGGTGAACTGCGCGACGCTGGCGACGTAGGACACCTGGGCCGGGATCACGAGGTGGGGGGCCGCGTCGAGGACGATGCGCACCTCGGTGCCCATCGCCACCCGCCCGGCCGCCATCTCGGGCAGGAAGAAGCTCATGTACACGTCGGTGATGTCGATCAGGCTCACCACCTTGCCGCCGCCGCCCACCACCTCGCCCGGCTGCACCACGCGGTACTGCACGCGGCCGTCGCGGGGTGCGCGCAGGGTGGCGTCGTCGATCTCGGTGCGCAGGCGGGCGACCACCGCCTCGGCGGCGGCGATGCCGGCCTCGGCCTGGGCGACGTGGGCACGCGCGGCGTCGGTCGCGGCGCTGGCGGCGGCGATCTGTGCCTGCGCGGCGCGAACGTTGGCCTCGGCGTTGCGTACGCGCGCGGCCTGATCGTCGGCAATCTGCTCGGAGGTGGCGCGCTCGGCCAGCAGCGCTTGCGAGCGTGCGCTGGTACGGCGGGCAAGATCGAGCTCGGAGCGGCGCTGGACCAGTACGGCCTCGGCCATCGCAACGTCGGCCTCGCGCTGCGCGACCATGGCGATCGCAGTCTGACGCGCGCTGCGGGCGTTGGCGACCTCTGCGAGGGCCTGGGCATGCTGGGCCTCGAGCGACTTCACGTCCATGCGGGCGACGATGTCGCCGGCACGGACAAAGTCGCCTTCGTTGACCAGGATGTCGTCGACCCGGCCCGCCGCGCGCGTTGCGACATCGACCTGAGTGGCTTCGATACGGCCGTTGCCACGCACGAAGCCGTCCTGCTCGGCCGGCGGTCTCGACAGCAGCCAGGCCGTGACGGCCGTGGCAAGGAGGAGGGCAGCGACGCCGCCGCGGATGATCGTGGTGCGGGTCTGGGGGGACATGGTGGCGGTCCTGTTTCGGCTTGAAGACGATGCGCTTGCGTGTGCCCGGGCGGTGTTCGCCCGATGGTGCCGCAGCCAGGAGGGCTGCCTGGCAGCCTGTAGTAGAATCGCCCGACGTATTCGCCTGGCGGCAACGCCCTGTCAGGTCGCGGTTTGCGAGAAGCCGCGCAAAGGCAGTGTGGATAGGGCCTGCAAGCGTTCGGGTCATTATGCCATGTCCTTGTTGCGGGCGAATTGCCGGGGTGGTCGACAGGCGAAAAGGCTCGCGGCTGGCGACGCTCCCACTGGGGCTGCAGCGTGCGCGGTCTTGCCGTAGGAGCGGCGCCAGCCGC